>JAVXCD010000041.1:0-11558 GCA_036659655.1 Alistipes sp. | reverse complement strand
ATAAAACACTTCACGATCCTCGAGCCTGTCGAGAGGTCGCAAAGTCAACACATCAAGTGACCTTGCGACCTCTCGACAGGCTCGAGGATCGTGAAATGTATCGTGTGCTTTCCAGTGCCTTTGCGACCTCTCGACAGGCTCGAGGATCGATAAACCGGCTGTTACACGCTTTATTTCTTATTGAAAGCCGTCATTGTCAGCTCCGTACCGGCTGTTGTGAACGACAAAATAGCATCGCAGAAAATCTTGAGCCGATCGGGCATTAACTTCAACTCATCGGGCATCCATGTACCGAGCACATAATCAACCTGATGCCCCTTCGGGAAGTCGCCTCCGATACCGAACCGCATGCGCGCATATTCCTCTGTTTCGAGCAGTTCTGTGATGCTTTTCAGTCCATTATGTCCTCCGGCACTCCCTTTCGGGCGCAGGCGCAACGTACCAAACGGCAAGGCGATATCGTCCACCACAACCAGCAGATTTTCGCGTGCAATTTTCTCTGCATCCAGCCAATAGCGCACCGCCTTCCCCGACAAATTCATGTAGGTGGAGGGTTTGAGCAGCAACAGCGTGCGCCCTTTATATTTCACCTCGGCCACATCCCCGTAGCGGGCGGTCGTAAAAAGAGTGTTGGATGCCTCTGCGAGCGCATCCAACACATTGAAACCGATGTTGTGACGGGTGGCGGCATACTCCTCGCCAATATTCCCCAATCCAACAATGAGATATTTCATGACAATTTATTATTGAGCCTATTGTGCTGTCGCTGCGGTGCCGTCATCGCGAGTTGCGCGGGTGACACGTACAGCACAAACAGCCGCCGTAGCAGGAGTCACAAATTTCACATTCTCAACTTTCAGATCACCAACAAAGATAGTCTGACCCACGCCCAGCGTCGTCACATCAACAACAATCTCGTCAGGCAGATTCTCAGACAGCGCGCTGATCATAAGTTTACGTGCTGCAAGCATCAACTTACCACCGGCTTTCACACCGGCAGAGTTACCGGACAAACGAACCGGAACAGCAATAGACACAGTTTTCCCGGCCTGTACACGATAGAAATCAAGGTGAAGGATCTCCTCGCGGATGGGGTGGAACTGCGCCTCACGCAATACCGCCAACTCGATTTTACCCTCGATATTGATCTCGACGATATAAGAATTTGGCGTGTAAATCAATGGTTTAACCGCTTTCGGATCTACCGAAAATGTTACGGTCTCACCACCACCATAAACTACGCAGGGGATTAAACCCTCGTGGCGCACGGCCTTGGATGCTTTTTTGCCATAAACGTCACGTTTAACGGCAGTTACTTGAAGTGTTTTCATAATTTTGTTTTTTTAGTATTACCACCGGCATCACTCCTTGCACACCCGAAGTGTGCATCCCATAAATGCCTGTTTTGGAGGGCAAAGGTACAAAATAATTGCAAATTACACAATCTTCTACTGTCTTTCTTAAAAAACAAGCCTCGGAACTAAGAAACTGTTTGAATTTGTTACCGAAGTTATTTTAGAGATTAATAAATTTAAAACAGTTTCTAATTCAACCCATAACTCAGCAGCACAATTCCGTTGTAGACTGCGCCAAAAAGGCCCAATGCCAGTACCCCCGCGAGGCACAGCACAAGGCTGATACGGGTGTAGTTGTCTGAGCGGAACCGTTCGATGGGCGAGTCATTCTCCGTGATGAACATCGCCTTGATAATCAGCAGATAATAGAACAGTGAGATCACCGTATTGAGCAGAGCGATCAACACCAGCAGGTAGTAGCCCGAATTGGCTGCGGCCATGAAGATAAAGAACTTGCTAAAGAAGCCCGCAAACGGCGGAATGCCCGCCAGCGAGAAGAGCGAAAGCATCATCACCACACTCAGTCGCGGATTGGTCTTGTAGAGTCCCTTGTAATCGTCAATTTCGACCTTTCCACTGCGCTGTTCGATGACCGAAATCACCCCGAACACACCCAAGTTCGCCGCTGCATAGACAATCAAATAGTAGACCAGCGACGACATGCCCATCGCCGTGCCGCCAATCACACCCAACAGAATGTATCCGGCCTGTGAAATGGACGAAAAAGCGAAGAATCGCTTGATGTTGCCTTGTCGAATAGCAAACAGGTTGGCAATGGTAATCGAAGCGATGATGACTCCATACAAGATCCCCTGCCACTGCTCGATGATATTTCCGAAAACCTTGATTAGCACGATCATCAGCACAAAGGCCGCCGAGCATTTCGAGATCACGGAGAGGTAGGCTGTGATGTTGGTCGGCGCACCCTCATACACATCGGCCGTCCACAGGTGGAATGGCACGAGTGAAATTTTGAAAGCCATGCCCGCGAAGAAGAAGACAAAAGCCATGATCTGGAGCGGAGAACCGGTGATGGCTCCTGCCACGTCATCGAAATAGAGCGTGCCGACCGTGCCGTAGAGCATCGAGATACCATAGACCATCAGACCCGTCGAGAAGAGTGCCGACAGAATATATTTGGCTCCCGCCTCGTAAGAGTGGTGATGGTATTTATCGAATGCCACCAGTGCCGCCATGGGGACGGCGGCCAACTCGATGCCCAAGAAGAACATCAGGAAGTTCCCCGATGAGATCATAAAGAACATACCCAACAACGTCGCAAGGGTCAGCACATAGAATTCTCCCTGTTTGATGCGGGTATCCTCGCGGCTGATCCAGTTGTAGGACTGCATGAAAACAATCAGCGTACCGATTGAAAGCATGCTTTTCACCACCGTCATGATGGGGGTATAGTGGTACATGCCCCCAAAAAGCGAAATTGGCTCCATGGGCAGCAGGTTCAGCACAATGTGCAGCCCCATCAGCACACAGGCCACCGGCTGGAACCAGCGACGTGCACGACCGACAGCAAAAAGATCGAAAATAAGTAACAGCACGAGCACGGCCGTCAGCGACACTTCGTCGCGCATATAGAGCATTTGAAAATAAGTTTCCATCGTAAGTTACTTGATTAAATTTTCGATAATCGGGGCTACGCTGCCTCCGATCAAGTCACTCATCCACAGCGGTGCGAGTCCCAAGCCCGCAATGGCGAGGATCAGGCAGATGACCGACAACCGTTCATCCCACGAAGCATCCTTGAGCTTCGCATGTTCCGGATTTACCACCCCGCCGTAGAGCAGGCGGCCGATCACCCGCAGAATGTAGACCGCCGTGATGACGATCGACGTGCAGGCAACGATGGTCACCACACGGTGGAACAGATCGGCCTGAGCAAATGAGCCCACGAAGATGGTCATCTCCGCCACGAACCCACTCAATCCGGGTAGACCAAGGTTTGCCAACCCGGCAATCACATAGCAGACTCCCAGAAAGGGCATGATCTTCATCAGGCCGCCCATCTCGTCGATCGAACGGGTGTGTGTACGACCATAGATCATACCGATCAGCGCGAAGAACAGAGCCGTCATCAGACCGTGAGAGAGCATCTGAAGCACCGCACCGGTCATGGCCGTCTGGTTGAGCATCAAAATGGCAAACAGCACCAGCGAACAGTGGCTCACCGAGGAGTAGGCATTGATGTATTTAAGATCCTTCTGCACCACAGCACTCAGCGCGCCATACACCACACCAATAGCGGTGAGAATCAAGAAGATCCACGATTGTTCGGCAGCCGCTTCGGGCATCAGGAAGATCGCCACGCGAAAGCAGCCGTAGCCACCCAACTTCATCAGCACACCGGCATGGAGCATCGACACGGCCGTGGGTGCCGAGGCATGGCCATCGGGAGACCATGTATGGAACGGAAAGAGAGCACCTAACACACCGAAACCGAGGAAGGTGAGCGGAAAGAAGATGCGCTGCATCTCCACGGGGATGTGCAGTTGTGACAACTCCAGCACATTCATCGAGGTGGCACCGGCACCGAAGTAGATACCCAAGATACCGACCAGCAGCAGTGCCGAGCCACCCATGAGCATCAAAGTCAGCTTCATCGCCGCATACTCCTTGCGACCGCTGCCCCACACCCCGATCAGCAGGTACATCGGAATCAGTGCAATTTCGTAGAACATAAACATCGTGAACAGGTCTATCGAGATGAAGAATCCGAAGACCCCGACACACAACAGGCAGAACCACATGAAGTACTCTTTGGTGAGCAGCGTCATGCGCCACGAGGCGAATGTGCCTGTGAAGACGATGATTGACGACAGCAACAGCATCGCCACCGAGATCCCGTCCACCCCTACCGAGTAGTGGATATTCAGCGACTCGAACCACACCGCATCGGCACGAAACAACATTTCCGCCCTCTCCCCCACCGCACGGGCTTGCAGAAACAGCCCCGTCAAGGCGATGGCCGCAGCCAGCAGCACACTCGCTCCGGTGGCCATGACCACCCGAATTTGGGTCATGCTCCGGCTCATCCACAGCAACAGGAGCATCAGCAGCGGGACTAAAACAAAGATTGAAAGAAAATTCATATCCGTATCGTTTACATAAACACCGCCAAGGCGGTAATAATCAAAGTACCCAACAGAAAGACAAAGGCATATTCCTGCACATTACCCGATTGGAATTTGCGAATGGCGAAGGAGACCAACTGTGTAGCCGAGGCCATGAGGTTCAGGGTACCGTCTACCACGTGGCGGTCAAACCACGCAATGGGGCTCGATATACAGTTGAAAATCACCTTCTTTGTGACAAACAGGTAGACCTCGTCGATGTAGAACCGATGCGTCGCCGCACGGTGCAGACCTCCGAAGAGTTGTTCCAACTTGTTGGGAATCGTTTGGCGACCGTTGGCATAGAACAACGTTGCCACTCCGATCGAGAGACAGGCAATCACCACACTGGTCACCGCCACCGTCGTGTCGAGCGAGATATGATAAGGTTGCCCGTCGCTACTGACAAATTCACCGAAAGGAATGAACCCCGCAAAGCAGGTCACCACCGCCAGAAAAACCAGCGGCAGGGTCATAGACAAAGGAGCCTCGTGCGGCGTATGTTCTTGTGGCGCAGGTTTGCCCCAGAAGATGTTGTAGTAGAGGCGAAACATATAGAATCCCGTGAGCGCCGCAATGAAACTCATCGTCCACCCCATCACAGGGCTGAATTCGAAACAGGCCGTCAAGATCTCGTCCTTGCTGAAAAATCCGGAGAAGGACGGCACACCCGAAATCGAAAGACACGCCACAAAGAAGGCCACATGCGTAACGGGCAGGTGTTTGCGCAGACCGCCCATGGCCGTCATCTCGTTGCTGTGCACAGCATGAATCACGGCTCCGGCACAGAGGAACAGCAACGCCTTGAACATGGCGTGGGTGAAAAGATGGAACATCGAGGCAACATAGCCCAAGCCCTCTTCTCCGCCCATGCCACTGACCCCCAGACCGACCATCATAAAGCCGATCTGCGAAATGGTGCTGAAGGCCAGCACCCGTTTGATGTCGGTCTGCACGCAGGCAATAACAGCGGCAAAGAGTGCCGTAAAAGCACCCACATAACCGATGCCGACAAGCACCTGTGGAGCATAGGCCACATACATGGGGAACATCCGCGCCACCAAATAGACTCCCGCCACAACCATTGTTGCGGCATGGATCAAGGCCGATACGGGGGTCGGGCCCTCCATTGCATCGGGCAGCCAGATGTGTAGCGGAAACATGGCCGACTTGCCGGCTCCACCGATAAAGCAAAGTCCCAAGCCCCAAGCCAGCACCGAGTAGCCCATAAACGTATGGTTCGCGGCAGCGGCAAGTGCCGGATTAGCGGTGTTGCAGAGGTCGCCGAAACTGAATGTTCCGGTATAGTAGGAGAGGGTCAGGATGCCCAGCAGAAAACCCAAATCGGCAAAGCGTGTCACGATAAATGCCTTTTTTGAGGCAGCGACAGCGGCCGGCCGCGTGTAGTAGAAACCGATCAGCAGGTAGGAGGAGACACCCACCAACTCCCAGAAAATGTACATCTGGAAGATGTTTGTCGCCACCACCAGACCCAGCATTGAGAAGGAGAACAACGACAGAAAGGCGTAGTAGCGTTCGAAACCCCGCTCGCCCTTCATGTAACCCAGACTGTAAAGGTGCACCATCAATGACACGGTGGTGATCACCACCAGCATCATCACCGAAATTGGATCCAGTAAGATACCCAGATCAATATGCAGGCTCTCGCCGAAGCGCAGCCACTCAAAATTCAGCGGGATCTGCGTGGGAAAAGCACCCTCCACACGTGGTTGTGTGAAGAAAATTGCGGCCGTGACGTAGGCCGTGAGCGTGGTGATGCTCATGCCGATTGTGCCCAGCACCCCTGCTGTTCGCGCTTTGAAACGCATGCCGGCCAGTCCCAGAAAGAGGAACATAAAGAGCGGCACAAGAAGTATAATCAGAGAAAATTCCATACGATGCTGCCGTTAAAATTTCAGTTCCTTGAGGTTCTTCACCTGTATCGTGCGGATGTTACGATAGACATTGATGATGATGGCAATAGCCACCGCAGTCTCCGCCGCCGAGATGCCGATGGAAAAGAGAGCGAAGAAAAAACCTTCCAGCTCGCCCGGGAAGAGAAAACGATTGAACACCGCGAAGTTAATGTCCGCCGAATTGAGAATCAACTCCACCGAGATCAGCATCGCCAGCAGGTTGCGCCGGGTGAGAAATCCGTAAATCCCCGCAAACATCATGATGGTACTGACCACCAGATAATATTCCATTTTTATCATAATTCTTTATCTTTTACGTGCAATCATAATACCACCTATAATGCAGGATAACAGCAAGATACTTATCACCTCAAACGGCAAGATGTAACCATATTTCTCGCCGCTGAGCAGTGTGAAACCAATCTGCTTGACATCCAGTTCTCCCCGCAGAAACTGCGACTCGACAAAGGTATTCTTCAGGGTAATAAACAGACACAGACACAACCCGACAAGGGTCGTACACAGGCCGGCAAAGAGTTTTCCCGTTTTGAGTTTGTCCCCCCGGCTGCCCTGCGCCGAGGTGAGCAGGATGGAGAAGACGTAGAGCACCGTCACACCGCCCGCATAGACCAGCAACTGCACCGAGCCCAAAAAGGCGTAGTTCAACTGAAAATAGATGCCGGCCGTACCAAACAGCACGATCAGCAGGTAGGTTGCCGCCCGCAGGATGCGACGCGTGGTGACGGTGAGGATCGAGCAGACGACCATCACCACCGCCATAAACAGAAAGACAACAAGTTGAAGGGTAATATCCATAGTTTACTGTTTTTTTACAACACTTGATCCTTCGCGATTGAGTTGCAGAACCAATTTCGAACGGTCAAATACCGCATGTTCGAACTCCTGATCGAAGGTGATCGCCCCGTGGGGACAGACATTGACACACAACTGGCAGAACATACAACTGCCCAAGTCGTAGCGATAAACAGCCAGCACCCGCACGCTCTTGCCCTCTTCGGTGATCTCTTGACGGCTTGTGACCTGAATGGTGCCGTTGGGACACGCCGTCTGGCACAGCCCGCAAGCGACACAATGATGCTGGTTCTGTGCATCATGGGGCATGGTCAGCGTGCCACGGAAACGCGGTGAGAGTCGCAACTCCGCCCGATTTTCGGGATAACACTCCGTGGTTTTGCGGGTAAAGAACTCACGCATAGTGGTTCTGAGTCCGGTCATCAAGGAGAAGAGGGCGCTGAAAAAGGTGACAATATATTGTTTCAAATCATTCATATTTTCTCTGTGTTAAAAGTGCCATTTGAAGACCACGATAATCGCCATGGCCAGCATATTCACCAATCCGATCGGCACCAGATATTTCCACTCCAGACTCAGGATCTGATCGACCCGCAGGCGTGGGAAGGTCCACTTCATCCACATCAGCAGGAAGACCACAAAGAAGGCCTTGCCAAAGAACCACACGAAGCCCGGAATGAGATCCATCAAGGCGTTGAAGTTCTCCAAACCTGCCACATGGAGCGGCATCCAGCCACCCAAGAAGAGCGTCGCCGCCATGCCCGCCACGACAAACATATTGACAAACTCGGCCACATAGAACAGACCGAAGTGCATACCAGAATATTCGGTGTGGTAGCCCGCCGTGAGCTCCGATTCGGCCTCCGGCAAGTCGAAAGGCCCGCGGTTGGTCTCGGCATTGCCCGCGATCAGGTAGATGATAAAAGCGATACAGGCCGGAATGTGTCCCTTGAAGATGAACCAACATTCGGCTTGTCGCTCGACAATCTCGGAAAATTGCATGGTATCGGTCAGCACCACGATGGTCAGGATCGAGAGTCCGATCGAAAGTTCGTAACTGATCATCTGAGCACCGCTACGCATCGCACCGATCAGCGAATATTTGTTGTTGCTGCTCCAACCCGCGAGCAAGATACCCACCACGCCGATCGACGAGGCCGCCATCAAAAAGAACACGCCCACGTGAAAATCAAGGATCTCCATGCCTTTGTTGATCGGCAGGCAGCAGAACGCCACCACCGAGGCAATGATCACGATATAGGGGGCAAGGTTGTAGAGAAAACGATCGGCATGGCTGATCTCGATCACCTCCTTGGTGAGCATCTTCAGCACATCGGCCGGCACCTGAAGTACCCCCCACCAGCCGACCCTATTCGGGCCGAGGCGACATTGGTACGCCGCACAAACCTTGCGCTCCATGAAGATGAGAATCACGGCCAGCAACGCGTACATAATCATGATACACACACCGATAATCAGACACTCCAGAAATACCGCCACACCCAGTGGCAGAAACGACAACAAAAGCGAGTGGATCCACTCCGTTACTATACTGAAATCAAACATAGTTTCTCTTTATTTAACGGTCAATATCGGGCACCACATAATCCAACGTACCACCAATGGCAATCAGGTCGGCAATCTTCGCACCACTTGCGATCGTGCCGATGGCCGCCACCAAGGGCAACCCCGTCGAACGGAACTTCATGCGATAGGGCGACTTGTCGCCGTGGCTTTCGATGAAAACCCCAAATTCGCCACGACTGGCCTCCACAGCAGCATAATAACTGCCTTCCGGGATGCGAATGATCGGCTTTATCTTGGTTTGATACTCTCCTTCGGGAATGTTATCGAGGAGTTGCTCGATGATCTTCATCGACTCCAGGATTTCATCCATGCGCACCATGTAACGGGCAAACGAGTCACCTTCGGTGAAGACTATCTCGCGGAAATCGACTTTGTCGTAGACCCCGTAGGGCATTCGTTTGCGCACATCGCACGCCCAGCCCGAAGCACGCCCCGTGGCACCCGTAGCACCAAACGAAATGGCATCTTCGCGCGAGAGAACACCCACGCCCTGCAAGCGTTGACGGGCAATGACGTTACCGGTGAAGATGTCGTGATACTCCTTGAGTTGCGGACGCAGGTAGGCGATGAACTCCTTGACTTTAGGCACAAAATCAGGTGCCAAATCCGCCTGCACACCACCAATGGTGTTGTAGTTGAGGATCAGCCGCCCGCCACACGTGGCTTCGAAGATGTCGAGGATCTTCTCCCGATCGCGAAATCCGAAGAAGAACGCCGTCAGCGCACCCATATCCATGCACAGGCACGAGAAAAAGAGCAGGTGCGAGTCGATACGTTGCAACTCATCCATGATCGTGCGGATGTATTTCACCCGCTCACTGACCTCCACGCCCATGGCTTTTTCGAGACACATGCACAGCGCGTGACGGCTCTGCATGGCGGCCAGATAATCCAGCCGGTCGGTCAGAGCCAGCGTCTGCGGGTAAGTGAGGCTTTCGCACAGTTTCTCGATGCCCCGGTGGATATAACCACAGTTGACATCTAATTTCTTAATAAATTCACCCTCCAACGACACCCTAAAACGCAACACGCCGTGGGTTGCAGGGTGCTGAGGGCCGATATTAATGACGTATTCGCTGTCCTCAAAGAGCACATTTACCGTCTCTTCGAGTTCGCCGTCGGCATTAGTCTGAAGGCTCGGTGTGGTATCTACGGCCTCCTCATTGGTCATACGCAGGGGATTGATCTGCTCCGAAGCATCGTAATCCTTGCGCAGCGGATAGCCCACCCAATCCTCGCGCAGATAGAGCCGCCGCATATCGGGATGATTCACAAAACGGATTCCGAAGAAGTCAAACACCTCCCGCTCATTCAGCTCCGCAGCCTTCCAAATATCACACACAGAGGGTAATTCGGGTTGTTCCCGGTTGGTGATCGCAGTTTTCACTACGATGCGCTCGCCCGTGGCTGTGGACTCTAAATGGCACACAACACCCAATGTCTCCCCCCAATCCATGCCGGTGAAGCTCTCTAAAAAATCGAACCCGCGCTCGTTGCGCAACGACAGCATGCGGTCGCGATACTCCGCAACGGGTATCTCTATCACTTCATTCATCTCTTCTCTTCGCTTTGAGGATCCTCCGGTTGGTGACGGTTCACTCCGCCAAAGAATCGTTCGACTTTAACTTTGCGCTGCAACTGCATCATACCGTAGAGCAGGGCTTCGGGGCGAGGCGGACAACCGGGGATATAGACATCCACCGGCAGCACCTTATCCACCCCATTGACCACGTGATACGACGCACGGAAAGGACCGCCCGACACGGCACAGCCCCCCACGGCAATCACATATTTCGGGTCGGCCATCTGGTCGTAAAGCCGACGGAGCACCGGAGCCATCTTGTCGGTGATCGTGCCGGCCACCATGATCATGTCGGCCTGACGCGGGCTGGCGCGGGCAACTTCAAACCCAAAGCGGGCAAAATCGTAACGGGCAGCACCCACAGCCATAAATTCGATACCACAGCAACTCGTGGCGAAAGTCAACGGCCACAGCGAATTGCTGCGGCCCCAGTTAACCAAATCATCGAGATTTTCCAACAAGACATTCACACCTCCCGTGCGAAGTTCCTTGGCCATAAGTTCCAGTGTCTCGTTGTCCTTGAAATCCTCGTACTTCATCGAGCGGATCTCGGGCCTCTTTCTCTTTACTTCCATTCCAACGCTCCTTTCTTCCACGCATAAGCCAATCCCAGCACCAAAACAACCAAGAAAAAGATCACTGTCACCAAGCCGGGAACACCCATTTCCTGCACCACCACTGCCCACGGGAATAAAAAAACAGTCTCCACGTCGAACATCAAAAACAAAATGGCAAAAAGATAATAACCCGCCTTGAACTGCATCCACGACTCACCGCGGGTGGGGATACCACACTCGTAAGCCTCACCTTTCTGCGGATTGAACGAGCGTGGTGAGACCGAGCGGGCAATGCCTAACGCGATAGCAACCAAGGCCATAGCCGTAACAATGACGACAACTAATAAGGTAAATTGCATACTACTAAAACTCTATAACATTTAATCGTTTCCTTTTCATTCATCAAACCGAGCCGGATGTTGTAATTTATCTTGTTAAACAAGAGGAAGAACCTAAAAAGCTGTTTCAGATTCTTCACCCTTATTCGAAGAGACAACCATTACTTTGCGATCTCAAAACCGATTTAATTCGTTCCTATTTTTCCCAATTTAGAAGCTGTTTGAATTTATTACCGAAGTTATTTTAGAGGTATTTTTGTTCCTGTTTTTTGGTGCTGTAAATCC
>JAVXCD010000040.1:0-11843 GCA_036659655.1 Alistipes sp. | reverse complement strand
TTAGAAACTGTTTAATTTTATACTTTACGAATGACTATTTTACCGTTGGCCTATCTGGGCTCTGTGGAGTATTTTGCGCACTTGTTGCGTGAGGAGTGCATCATCGACCTGCATGAACATTTCATAAAACGCTCTGAGCGCAATCGTACGCAAATCCTCTCGGCAAACGGCGTGATGGATCTGACGGTGCAGGTGTGTCGTGCTAATCGCCCGCATACGCCCATGTGTGACGTGCGGATCGACTATTCGAAACGTTGGCAGCACCAACATTGGGTGTCGATCCTGTCGGCCTACAAATCTTCGCCCTACTTTGACTATTTCTTCGAGCAGTTTGAGCCATTCTACCGCAAGGAATACCCCTTTCTGGCCGATTACGATTTGGAGTTGACGCATACCCTGCTCCGCGTGTTCGGTATCCCGTGCGAGCCGAGGTTGTCGGAGCAGTATGTGGTTGCCGGTGAGGGGGATGTGGATTTGCGGCCGAAAACGAAAAAGGATTCGACGTTTGCCGCCGAACCCTATTTCCAAGTCTTCGCAGACCGCATGCCTTTTGTGCCTAATTTGTCGGCACTGGATTTACTTTTCGCAGAGGGACCGAATTCCGCTTCGGTTTTAAGATGTTGCCAACTGTAACCTCCATACAGTCACTCAGCGATCCGGCCTCTGCTTCGATCCGATATTTCCCATTCATCACCACGGTATCCGAAAGATACTGACACGGAGCATACTCTGTGACCCGCACCGTGTCGCGGTTGATGCGCAGGATGGGGGCACCGGCCGACGAGTAGATTTTGATCCGTTGCACCTCGTTTTCGCGAAGTGTGCGGCGTTTGTCGGTGATGTGAAGCGTGGGGATCGCCTTGTTCCAGAGTGATTTGTAGAGGTAAAAAGCATCTTTGTAGTCTCGGCGGTCAAATGAAACTAAACCCATGCCATTGATCCCGTAGGGTGTGCGAGCCGAGGCGAAGTCAAACAGATTGTTGACCCATACGCCCCAGAATAGCGAGTCTCCGTCGATGTTCTTGGCATACTCCTCGTGAAACTGTGTCTGTCGATTTTCGGGCATCCAATTCGGACGCAGCGTAGCTTTAGCCTCGAAGCTGTGATGACCGGGGAAGCCCACGCCGCCATAGCACACACCCGAACGCAACTGACCCCATTTTTTGCGCAGCAGATCCTGCCACACTTTTATATCCTCGCTGGTGCCGCGTTCCCAGCCCACATCCTGCTGCCAGACAATAAGATCGGTGATGAAGTTGATCGCTCCGTCTTGGTTGCTGCACGCCACCGTCGGACGCGAGGGATCTATCGAGCGAGCCAGTGCATTCAACTCTTTGATGTAGGGAGTCGTGTCGTCGCCCTTGGTCCACAGGAGCGAATAGATGCCCCACATAGCCACCGAAGGGTGGTTGTAGTTTTGAGCGACAATCTCCTGCAACTGCTGCCGTCCATTTTCCCGGAAGCGTGGCGTGGCGAAATAGGCGAAATCCCCTAAAAATGGTGCGCGCACAAAAGGCAGATCAATCCACACCAACAGCCCCGCGCTATCGCATTTGTTGTAGAGATATTGTGCATGAGGCTGCACGGCCGAATGGAGGGCATTCGCTCCCAACTCGCGCAGCACAGACCAATCGGCATCGTAGTCGGCAGTGGTAAGTGCATTTCCCGCTGTGATGTTGTCGTGATAGAGAGACACTCCGCGCACTGCTACTCGCTTGCCGTTGATGAGCAGTCCTGTTTTCGGAGTAACACGAATATCCCGAAATCCTGTTTTTAACACCACTTCATCCGTATATTTACTATCTATCCGTGCCGAGACCCGATAGAGCGTCGGCTCGGAAGGGCTCCACAATTGAGGTTTATCGACCGTAAAGGGGATTAGGATGGGTTTGCCATCGCATTTTATCCGTTGATTTTTCGAAAATACAATTCTGTTATCAGGAGCTGTGATGGTGAGGGTCAGCGTGCAATTCGTGTCGTTTGAGTTGGTAATCAGGTGCACCTCAGCCTCCCCTTCCACTTGCTCGGCAGTGACGTTGCGCTGATGAATGAGTACGCCGTCCGAGCCGAAGTAGAGCGGCGAAATAGCCGTCTGCTCCGTGACGAGCAGCTCGACATTGCGGTAAATGCCGCCATAGATATTCATTTCGGTGGAGGTGGGAAGTATGTCGTTCTCGGTGTTGTTGCTCACTACGACAAACAAAGAGTTGTCGCTACCTAATTTCACTTTATCGGTGATCTCAAATGTGAACGCCGTGCCGCCGCCACGGTGCTCGCCGACATGATAACCATTGACAAAAAGGTTGGCGAGATTCTGTACGCCATAAAATTTGATAAACAACCGCTTGCCGGCCCATTCGGCAGGCAGGAAGAGATTATTCTGATAGTTCGCCGTCGTACGAAGGTAGGGCCCGCTGCCGCCCTTGGCATCGGTGTTCCACGTGTGGGGCAGGGTCACCAAACGGGCGTTGTCGCTACTGTTCTCGTAGGAGAAAAAGAAATGCCAACCCTCATTCAGAGAGTAGCTCGTACGAGCCTGTGCGGAGAGGCAAAGCACCGTCAGTAAAAGTGTAATTATATGTCGTTTCATCGTTTTTGAGTAAAGTTGATTCTTGACAAAGGTACAAAAAAGTGTGATATATTGATATGTTCTGGTGTCCGATCCCCAAGGGTAACTATGAATTTACAATGTACTTATTTCATTCTCCGCAGGTTGTGATCGTCGGGTGTTGCTTCGCGCAGAGAGAGTGCGAAACCGCCGCCGCGAGCCATCTTCACCCGGATCACGCTCTGCGCATCGACCATCCCGTGTGTAATGACATACGCCTCCGGATTGGTGGCATAGTCCGCATTGGGAGCGTCGGCATAAAGAGTGGCGACATACTGCTTTCCGGCATCGAGAAAGTCGAATGCCACCGGCAAGGTGCGTGCATTTTCATTGGTCACGCCACCGACAAACCATTGTCCGGTGCCTTTGGCCTTGCGTGCGACAACGACCTGTTCGCCCGGTTCAGCTGACAGATAACGGCTATCGTCCCAATCAATTGCTACCTCTTTGATAAACCGGAAGGCATCCGCATATTTCTCGTAGTGTTCCGGCAGATCGGCCGCCATCTGCAAGGGAGAGTAAAGCGTCAGGTAGAGAGCTAATTGATTACAGAGTGTGCTGTTGACTTTCGAATGATTGTTGGGGCTGACTTTCGACAGATCCATACAGAAAATTCCGGGCGTATAGTCCATCGGACCACCTTGTAAACGGGTGAATGGCAGGATGGTGACATGATGGGGCTTTGTGCCGCCGAATGACTGATACTCCGTGCCGCGCGCCGACTCGTTACCGATCAGATTCGGGTAGGTGCGACACAGACCCGTGGGGCGTGTTGCCTCGTGGGCATTGACCATGATTTTGTAGTTGGCAGCCTGCTTCACGGCATAGAGATAATGGTTGTTGCACCATTGCCCGTAGTGGTGCTCGCCACGCGGAATCATGTTACCCACATACCCTGTCTTGACGGCATTGTAGCCGTTGTTTACCATAAACCGATAGGCGGTGTCAAGGTGCCTTTCATAGTTGCGTACCGAGCCCGAAGTTTCATGGTGCATCATCAGCCGCACCCCCTTCTCATGCGCATAAGTGTTGAGTTGTTGAACATCAAAGTCGGGATAGGGGGTCACAAAGTCGAAGACATAATCTTTGGTCTTGCCGAACCAATCCTCCCAGCCGATGTTCCAACCCTCGACCAGAACCTGCTCGAAGCCATTTGCGGCGGCAAAGTCGATGTAGCGTTTCACGTTGGCATTGTTTGCGCCGTGTGTACCGTTGGGTCGGGTGGTCGTGTAGTCTGTTTTATCCAACTGTACCGCAGGCAGATCGGTGTAAGCCCACGAACTTTTACCCGTGATCATCTCCCACCAAACACCTATGTATTTTACAGGCTTTATCCACGACGTATCTTTGTAAGCGCACGGCTCGTTGAGGTTGAGAATCAAGTTGGAAGCCAGTAGGTCGCGAGCATCGTCACTCACGAGGATCGTGCGCCACGGAGACACGCAGGGGGCTTGCAGGTAGCCTTTGTCTCCCTGTGCATCGGGGGTCAGCCACGACTCGAAAATTAGGTTTTTATCGTCTAAGTTGAGGTGCATACAGGCATAATCGACCAATGCCGCCTCGTGAAGGTTGATGTAGAGACCTTCGTCACTCTTCATCTGAAGGGCGGTCTGTACGCCTGTCGGTGAAAATTGAGTTTGCGAGGCGTTGGGGGTGATGGCTTGAGGCATGCGGGCGCGAATTTCCGACAGGCGAGAGCGGGTGTAATCATACTCCTGTGTGTCGTAATCTCCCGGAATCCAAAATGCAGTGTGATCGCCCGCCATGGCAAATTGGGTGTGCTCCTCCCGCAGGGTGAAGTAGATCAGGTTGGGCTGTTCGGGAAACTCATAACGCACTCCCAGTCCCTCGTTGTAAAGGCGAAACCGCAGCGTCAGTTGACGTTGTGTGGATGGTTGTGTGAGATTGATCGCCAGTTCGTTGTAGTGATTGCGGATGGTTTTTGTTTCGCCCCAGACGGGAGTCCACGTCTCATCGAAAGCGGTGCGTGTGGCGGCCGTCTGCACAAAGCCGTTCATCAGCGAGGGTTGTCCCTTGAGTTCCAATCCCAAACAACTCGGAAGTATCACCTCTTTCCCTTTGTAGGAGAGTGCATAGTGCGGAATGCTGTCGTAAACACTGACAGAGAGGGTTAGCCGACCGTTGGGTGAGGTCAATCTCTCCTGCGCTGCGAGGACGTAGACCGCTGCGAGCAGGGTGCATAACAAAAAAAGTTTTTTCATGTGTAAGCCGCGTTTCTGATTGTTTTATTTTTTATTTCGGTAGTCTGTGGGTGATTTTCCTATGTGTTTTTTGAAGTAACGACCCAAGTAAGACTGATCGGGGAAATGCAAGCGGTCGGCGATCTCCTGAATCGACAGCGTAGTCGATTCCAGTAACACCTTGATCTCCAGCAGCACCATTTGATCGATGATCTGCTTGGCCGAATTGCCCGACACATTCTGCGAGATGGCCGACAGGTAGCGCGTGGTGACGCAGAGTTTATCGGCATAAAAAGCCACCTCGCGCTCTCCGGCACAATGCGCATGCACAAAAGAGATGAATTTGTGGAACAACTCCGCTTGCCGGTTGGTGCCGACCTGCCGTTGACGGGACTTGCTGCGCTGCACTTTGTCGTAGATTTCCATGAAAACATTCTGCAAGCGGTTGCGGATGATGGTATTACGGAATATATTTTCCTTGTCGGCGTAGGTGTAGGCTGCCAACTGCATCCAACCTTTGGCTCCTTTCACATTTTCGTTGGTGCAGAGGGCGATCGGGTTTTCACTCAGGAAACGGAAAAACGAGGGATCCAGCCGAAATCCCGCCTCCGAAAATAAGGTGCGGGAGAAGATGCAATAGGAGAGATTGAAGTCTGAGGAGGCATCCGAAAACATCAAGGTGCTGTCTGGCAATAACAACGCGACTGAGTTTTGCACCAAATTGTCGTGTTGTATGTTGATGGTTATTTGTGCACTTCCCGCCGTACACAATAGAATGGCTCCGCCGTCACAATGGCAGGGGTGGTTGCGGAAAAACTCAAAATTGGATCGTCCGACTACAAATTGTTCCTTATCGGCAATCGTAAAAGGATTCACAGCAGGCATAATAAAGGACGTTTTTTTTTCGTTTTCGAAGAGTTTAGAGAGACAAATATAGGCATTTTTGGATAGAAAACACATGCTTATTCCGAAAATGAACAATTCTGTTCGCAATAGAGAGGTGTTGCATTCTCAAATATTGGGTACTTTTGCAACAATTAATGTATATAAGGTAAAGAATGATGAAAAGAATGAAAGCAAGATTTGTACAAACAGCTGTTTGTATTTGCTGTTTAGCTGCAGTATCGTGCGGAGGCGCACCGACTGCACCCCAAGAAGCGGAATATTCCGTATTGACCATTTCACCCTCCGACAAAGAGGTGGCAAGTGTGTACTCTGCCACGATACGAGGCCGTCAGGACATAGATATTTATCCGCAGGTGTCCGGGACTATTTCTCAGATTAAGGTAAACGAGGGACAGGTTGTGACGAAAGGACAACCTCTATTTATCATAGATCAAGTACCATATAAGGCCGCTTTGCAAACAGCCGAGGCCAATGTCGCTGCCGCGAAAGCCGGTTTATCAACCTCTGAACTGACTCTGCGCAGCAAGGAGGAGTTATTCCGCAAAAAAGTAATTTCGGATTACGAACTCACAACAGCCGAGAACAACCTACTCTCGGTACAGGCTCAACTGGCTCAGGCAGAGGCGCAACGCGTCAATGCGGCCAACAACCTCTCCTATACGGTGGTGAAAAGTCCGGTGAACGGAGTGGTGGGTACCTTGCCTTATCGTGTGGGTGCGCTGGTCAGTCCCTCTATTCCCCAGCCGCTGACCACCGTGTCGGATAATTCGGATATGTATGTTTATTTCTCCATGACCGAGACCCAGTTGCTGAACCTCACGCGGGATCACGGTACCATTGCCAATGCGCTCAAAGCAATGCCGGCTGTCGAGTTGCAACTCAACGATGGTTCGATGTACAGCGAGAAAGGTCGTATCGAAACCATCAGTGGGGTGATCGACCCCTCGACAGGTAGTGTTTCGTTGCGTGCCATCTTCCCTAACAAAGGACGGTTGCTTCACAGTGGCGGTTCGGGCAATGTCGTGCTGCCAAACAAACAGTCCAATTGCATTGTGATCCCTCAAAAAGCTACTTTTGAGATTCAAGATAAAATTTTCGTCTACAAAGTGGTGGACGGTGTGGCTACCTCAGTCAAGATTGACGTGGCGAAGATCAGCAACGGGCAGGAATACATTGTTCAGTCTGGTCTTGTGGCGGGTGATGTAATCGTGGCAGAAGGCGTAGGTCTGTTGCGCGAGGGTACACCGATCAAAGTTAAAAGCACAAAGGAGGAGTAGTCTATGACATTAAAACATTTTATCGATCGTCCCGTATTGGCGACGGTCATCTCGGTTCTAATTGTCATTGGCGGTATCATTGGCCTGGCAACCTTGCCGGTCGAGCAATATCCTGACATTGCACCTCCGACCATCATGGTAATGGCCAATTATCCGGGTGCAAGTGCCGAGACGGTTCAAAAGAGTGTGGTCATTCCGCTTGAGGAGGCCATTAACGGTGTGGAGAACATGACGTATATGCAGTCGGATGCCTCCAATGCCGGAAGTGTCATGATCCGGGTGCTCTTCAAACAGGGCACCGACCCCGATATGGCGGCGGTCAACGTGCAAAACCGCGTGGCCACTACGGCCGGTTCGCTGCCTGCCGAGGTGACGAAAATCGGTGTCACGACCCGCAAACGTCAGACCAGTATGCTGAAGGTGTTTGCCTTGTACAGTCCCGATGGGTCGTACGATCAGGGATTCCTCAGCAACTACATGAAAATCAATATTCAACCGCAGATTTTGCGTATTACGGGTGTGGGTGACTTCATGGTGCTCGGTGCCGATTACAGTATGCGTATTTGGTTGAAGCCCGATGTGATGGCGCAGTATAAACTTGTTCCGTCGGATGTGACAGCCGTGCTTGCCGAGCAGAACATCGAGTCGGCCGTGGGTATCTTGGGTGAAAACTCGGACAACACGTTCCAGTACACGATGAAGTACAAAGGTCGTTTGATTTCCCCGGAAGAGTTTGATGAAATCGTGGTGCGTGCACTTCCTAACGGGGAGGTGTTGCGCATGAAAGACATTGCCCGCGTAGAGATGGGCGATGAGTCGTATGCCTATAATAGTAATGCCAACGGCAAACCCGGCACACTGGCTATGGTGTTCCAGACCGCAGGTTCCAATGCGACGGAGGTGGTCGAGAACATCGACAACTTGTTGCAGGAGGTGCGCAAAGATCTGCCCAAAGGGGTGGAGGTGCTGGACTTGATGAGTGTCAACGACTACCTCTACGCCTCGATCGGCGAGGTGATCAAAACCCTGATCGAGGCGATCCTGCTCGTGATCTTGGTGGTTTATTTCTTCTTGCAGGATATTCGCTCTACGCTGATTCCGACCATCTCGATTCTGGTGGCATTGATCGGAACATTTGCGTTCCTTGCTTTTGCCGGATTTAGTATCAACCTGCTGACCCTCTTCGCCTTGGTGCTCGCCATAGGCACGGTGGTCGATGATGCGATCATTGTGGTCGAGGCTGTGCAGGCCCGCTTTGATGCGGGCTATCGTTCGCCCCACAAGGCTACGGTCGACGCCATGAGCGGCATCACCTCGGCCATCATTACCTCGACCTTGGTCTTTATGGCGGTATTCATCCCCGTCTCCATGATGGGCGGTACGTCGGGTACGTTCTACACACAATTTGGTATCACTATGGCGGTGGCTGTCGGTATCTCGGCACTTAATGCCCTCACCCTCAGTCCGGCCCTCTGCGCCTTGATGCTCAAACCTTACTTCGACGAAAACGGAGAGATGAAAAATAATTTTGCTGCCCGTTTCCGTAAGGCTTTCAATGCCGGGTTTAGTGTGATGGCAGAAAAATATAAGGGTATCGTGTTGTTCTTCATCAAGAAACGTTGGTTAATGTGGTCCACGTTAGTGGGTGCGATGGTGATCCTTGTGCTGCTGATGAGCTCCACAAAGACCGGTTTGGTGCCTGATGAGGACCAAGGTACGGTCATGGTTAACGTCACCACAGCAGCCGGTAGTTCGCTGTCGCAGACCGCAGGGGTGATGGACGAAATCGAGAAGCGGATTCAGGGTATTCCGCAGATCGAATCTTATTCGCAGGTTGCGGGTTACGGTATGATCGCAGGTCAAGGCTCTTCGTACGGTATGTATATCATCAAGTTGAACCCGTGGGATGAGCGTCCCGAAAAGACGGATGCGGTCAATGCTGTGATCGGCCAAATCTACGGTCGCACGGCCGACATAAAAGATGCGCAGATTTTCGCTGTTGCACCCCCAATGATCTCCGGCTATGGAAGCAGTACCGGTTTTGAACTCTACTTACAGGATCGTGGCGGTGGCGACATGACCACGTTCTTCAATACGGCGCAGCAATTTATCGGTGCCCTGAACCAATGCCCCGAAATCGCAATGGCCTACTCGACCTTCAACATCAACTACCCGCAGTTCAGCGTTGAGATTGATGCCGCAAAGTGCAAACGTGCCGGTATCTCGCCCAGTGAGATCCTCTCTACGTTGTCGGGCTACTACGGAGGTCAATATGCCTCGAACTTCAACCGGTTCTCGAAAGTGTATCGTGTGATGTTGCAAGCCGAGAAACAATACCGCCTGGATACGGAGTCTCTGAACAATGTCTTCGTGCGTGTGAAGGGCGAGATGGCTCCGGTGAGCCAGTTTGTGAAGTTGACCAAGACCTATGGTTCGGAGGTGCTCAACCGCTTCAACATGTACAGTTCGATCGCCGTGAACGGTGTCGCTGCCGAGGGATACAGTTCGGGTGATGCGATTGCTGCCGTGCAGCGTATTGCCGAAACATCTCTGCCGAAGGGCTATGGTTACGAATTTGGAGGTATCTCTCGTGAGGAGAGCCAGACCACCAATACTTCGGTTATCATCTTTGGTATTTGTATTTTGCTGATCTATCTGATCCTCTGCGCATTGTATGAGAGTTTCTTCGTGCCGTTCGCGGTCATTCTCTCTGTTCCCTGCGGATTGATGGGTAGTTTCCTCTTTGCGAAAATGCTCGGACTGGAGAATAATATCTACCTGCAAACGGGTTTGATCATGCTAATCGGTCTGTTGGCTAAGACTGCCATTCTGCTCACGGAGTACGCCACAGAGCGTCGTGAGAGCGGTATGAGTTTGGTGCAGGCGGCGCTGTCGTCGGCCAAGGTTCGTCTGCGCCCGATCTTGATGACGGTTCTTACCATGGTATTCGGTATGTTCCCGCTGATGTTCTCGCATGGTGTGGGTGCCAACGGTAATAGTTCACTCGGTTCGGGTGTTGTCGGAGGTATGATCGTCGGAACACTGGCACTGTTGTTCCTCGTGCCGTCGCTGTTTATCGTCTTCCAATACCTGCAAGAGAAGGTTAAACCGATCAAGTTCAAGACGGAAGCCGAGATTGAAGAGGAGAAAAATGAGAAATAAGAGAGGATAAATTATGAGAAAAATAGTATTTTTATGTGTTGCAATCGTGCTGACCGGTTGTGGTATCTACAAACCATACACCCGTCCGGAGGTGAAAACCGACGGACTCTATGGTGCTGACGTTCAATCCACCGACACCTTGTCGATGGGAGACATTCGTTGGCAGGAGATGTTCACCGATCCACAGTTGCAGGCACTCATCGAGGTTGGTCTGACCAACAACACCGATTTCCAATCGGCACACTGGCGGGTGAAAGAGGCTGAGGCTTCGTTCAAGTCCGCACGTCTGGCGTTCCTACCCTCGTTCGCGATCGCGCCACAGGGAGGAGTCAGCAGTTTTGATAATTCGAAAGCCGCTTGGACCTACAATGCACCGCTGACAGCAAGTTGGGAGTTGGATATTTTCAGCCGACTGCTCAATGGTAAACGCAAAGCCAAGGCGGTATATGCCCAAAGCAAAGAGTATGAGCAGGCGGTGAAAACCCAACTTATTGCCAATATTGCCAACCTCTACTATTCGCTGCTGATGCTTGACAGTCAATATGCTGTGTCGCAAGAGACGGCTATAAAATGGCGCGAAAGCGTGGAGACAATGCGTTTGATGAAGCAGGCCGGCATGACCAATGAGGCGGCTGTGGCGCAGACGGAGGCAAACTATTATGCCATAGAGGCTTCGCTGCATGATTTGCAATACCAAATGCGCAAAGTCGAAAATTCGCTGACCTCTATTTTAGGCGAGACTCCACATACGATTACCCGTGGAAAATTGGTGGATCAGGTGTTGCCCGACAATCTGGCTGTGGGGGTTCCGGTGCAGATGCTGGCTAATCGTCCCGACGTGCGGAGTGCCGAATTTGGACTTATGCAGGCGTATTATGCTACCAGTGAGGCGCGTTCGTCGCTCTATCCCTCGATCAAACTGAGTGGTAGTGTGGGCTGGACCAACAATGTGGGGCAGATCATTAATCCCGGCAACCTGCTGCTTTCGGCTGCGGCCTCTCTGGTGCAACCCATCTTCAATGCCGGTGCCAACCGCGCCCGCGTGAAGATAGCCAAAGCACAGCAGGAGGAGTCGAAATTGGGCTTCCAACAGGTGTTGCTTAATGCCGGTGCAGAGGTGAATAACGCCCTCACACAGTGCCAGACCGCGCGTGCGAAAGTTGTGTGGCGCAAGCAGCAGATCACCTCGTTGGAGACGGCCGTTGAAAGCACACAGTTACTCATGCGTTACAGCCCAACCACTTATTTGGAGGTGTTGACGGCTCAACAATCTCTGCTCTCTGCGCAACTGACCCAGATAGCAGATCGTTTTGACGAAATTCAGGGTATGATCAATCTGTATCAGGCTTTGGGTGGCGGTCGTGACATCACGACTGCGGCCACGGCGACTACGAAGTAGACGACGGAAATCTTAAACAGTTTCTATATATAGAAGTTCCTGCATACATGGTTATGCAGGAACTTTTTTATGGAATCGAATGTGATGCCGGGAAAGGGATTCGGTTGTTCGAGCGGCCGCAAAGGTACTGGAAACATACTTCACGATCCTCGAGCTTGTCGAGAGGTCGCAAAGTACACTGGAAACAGGATTCACGATCCTCGAGCTTGTCGAGAGGTCGCAAAGACTTTTGAAACATCTCACGATCCTCGAACTTGTCGAGAGGTCGCAAAGTACACTGGAAACACAGA
>JAVXCD010000039.1:0-11922 GCA_036659655.1 Alistipes sp. | reverse complement strand
CTCGACAAGCTCGAGGATCGTGCATTGTGTCTTTGCGACTTCTCGACAGGCTCGAGGATCGTGGAGTGTGTTTTCAAAGTCTTTGCGACCTCTCGACAGGCTCGAGGATCGTGCATTTATCCTATTTGTGCAAGGCGGATGCGAAGTCCGATGAAACAACTCGCGATCCACGAACCGGTGCTACTCTTCGTCGAGGTACATATCCTCCATTAGCGTATCCAAATCTCGTCGATCTTTTTTTGTCGGGCGACCGGTGCCCCGGTCTCGGGCGACAAAGATTGTTTCGCGTGGCACGTTGAGTTTGTCCAACTCCTCCTGCGGGGTGATGTTGAGGCAATAGGTCGGGACATTTTTTGCGGGTTGGCGGCTGGTAACATAGTCGAGTACCTTGAAAGAGTAGGTCACCACCCCCCGTCGTACAGCGATTATGTTGCCGATTTTCACCTCCCGTGAAGGTTTACACGGAGTGCCATTGATCTGCACTTTGTTGTTGCGGATGGCCTCGGCGGCGTCACTGCGAGTCTTAAACACTCGTATGGCCCACAGGTATTTATCTAAACGAACATCATCCATTTTTTTATTTCTCGTAAATAGTTTCACTTTTTGGGGTGTCGTGCGACTGCTCTTCGTTCTGTCGGCTGATGCTGAGAATCATACCCAGAGCAATCATGGTGAAAAGTGTTGAGGATCCGCCACGCGAAATCAAGGGCAGTGTTTGCCCTGTTTCGGGAATCAAGTTGACCGTCACCATGATATGAAGCAACGCCTGACAGGTGATAAGCAAGGCTAATCCCAGCACTAAAAGCCCCGGAAAGGCGGTTCCGCATTGTCGAAAGATCTCGATGCCGCGGAAGAAAATCCACAGGTAAAGCATCAGCAGTCCGATGGCTAAGATGATGCCGTATTCCTCCACGAAAAAGGCGTAGGCATAGTCACTTTCCGGGTGTATCATCTCCACGCGCATGGCACTTTGACCGGCTCCCTCGCCAATGATGCCGCCGTTGTGAATGGCGATCATTGAGCGTTCGGTATCGGTGAGTTTGTCGATCGGCTTGTCTATCTGCGAACGGGTCCACAGGTGAATCCATGTACTCACACGCCCTTCGGCCGTTTCACTGCGCCCAAGATTAAGCACCATTATCAACACCACGGCCACCACGGCGAGGCCGACCAGTTTCATCAGCTCCCCGAATTTTACGCGTCCGATGAGCATCATCACCCACGAGGTGGCACAGACCAGCACGGCAGAAGAGGTGTGGGCGGGAAAGATCACCAGACAGGATGCAAATACGGGCATGAGAATTGGCCACGTTCCTTCGCGCCAAACTTTGCGTTGAGTGGGGCTCCACCAGGTCCAGAATTTCAGTGAGGGGACAATCCTGATCTTGTCGATTTTGCTTTGCCGCCCGGCTAATTGCCGCGCCAAAAACAACACGGTGGCGATCTTCAGAGCCTCTGAGGGTTGGAATTGAAAGGGTCCTATTGGAATCCAACGGGCAGCCCCATTGGTGGTTGCACCGATGAAATAAGCGACCAAGGTCAGCAGTATGCAGATGAAGTAGACCGGGCGGGAGCACAAATTGTAGATGCGGCAGTTAATTTTCTGGACAAAGACCATGAAGCCGAGACTCAGCACCAGAATAAATAACTGCTGTTGCAGAAACTGCGCCGTAGAGTTCTCTGTGTGTGCATCATAGGCCATCTTTGCCGTCGACGAGTAGACCACCAGCACCGAGATGACGGCCAGTGCCGTGATGATGATCCATAGCACTCGGTCGCCGGTAAAGAATTTATGCTGCGAAGTCTCTTGCGGCTTCGACGGCTCTTTGGGCTCTTTTTCGATGGTTTGCTCCTCTGTACGCATCTTATCCGATGTTATTTGTAATCCAGAGTTTGAATAGATCCCCTCTGTTTTCGTAGTTTTTGAAGAGATCAAAACTTGCACAGGCGGGTGACAGCAGCACCACATCGCCCGCTTTTGCCGTAGCTTTTGCCGTCTGCATCGCCGCTTCAAGCGAGTCGGTGGAGACGATCTGTGGAACGACACCGGTGAACGCTTGGATCAACTTGGCATTATCCACACCCATGCAGATCAGCATTTTGACTTTATCTTGTGCGAATTTCTTCAGAGGCTCGTAGTCGTTGCCCTTGTCCGTTCCTCCCGCGATCCACACCACGGGTCGTTTCATGCTTTCCAATGCGTACCAAGTCGAATCGACGTTGGTGGCCTTCGAGTCATTGATCCACAGAATGTCTCCGATCTCCTTCACCGGCTCGAGCCGATGTTCGACGGGCGAAAAGGCGTAGATGGAGGTGCTGATTTGAGCCGACGGAACGCCTGCCGCCAGCGTTGCCAAGGTTGCAGCCATGGCATTATAGGCGTTATGCAACCCCTCGATCCGCATCTTCGTGGTGTCGATCTCCACCGAGGAGTTGCCGACAGTGGCTGTGAACAGCCCCTCGCAGAGAAAAGCATCTCCGGCACCACTGGCCACGGCCGATTTTGCGGCAAAGGGCAGTTGGCGGGCACGAAGGTCGTGTTTGGGCAGTTGTTCCCAGATCACCTCGTCGTCACCGGAGTAGATGAAGTAGTCGTGTGCCCGTTGATTCTGCGTGATGCGCATCTTTGAATCCACATAATTTTGGAAACAATGTTCATAACGGTCGAGATGATCGGGGGTGATGTTCATCAATATCCCGATGTCGGCACGAAAACGATACATGCCATCCAACTGGAATGAACTCAACTCCAGTACATACCAATCGAAATCACCCGTGGCCACCGAGTAGGCGAAACTCTCGCCGATGTTGCCACCCAGCGCAACGCGCATGCCCGCATCGTGCATAATCTTGTAAATCAGTGATGTGGTGGTGGTTTTGCCATTTGAGCCCGTGATGCAGATCGTCTTGGCTTTGCCCAAGTAGCGACCCGCAAATTCGATCTCCGAAATGATGGGGATGCCGGCTTCCCGGATTTTTTTCACAATCGGCGCACTCTCCGGTATGCCCGGAGACTTTACCACCTCACCGGCGGCTAAAATCCGCTCTTCGGAGTGCTGTCCCTCTTCGTAAGGCACTGCCCACTCCTCAAGTTTGGCTTTATACCGCTCAGCGATCTGTCCTCTGTCCGACAGAAAGACCTCAAATCCTTTTTTCTTGGCGAGGATCGCCGAGCCGTAACCGCTGATGCCTCCTCCCAACACTACGATTTTTTTCATATTTTAGTTGTTTTTATAGGCGCAAATCAAATCAGATCTCCGCTCGCAATTTGCGATATGGAGCTCTATTAACAAGTTCGTGCTATCGGATTTTAAGCGTCACAAGGGTGACGGCCGCCAACAGCAACGAAATGATCCAGAAACGAAGGACTATTTTAGTCTCGAAAATGCCTTTTTTCTGATAGTGGTGGTGGATGGGTGACATGAGCAACAGCCGCTGTCCCTCACCATATTTACGTCTGGTATATTTGAAGTAGGAGACTTGGAGCATCACCGACAGGCTCTCGAACAGGAACACTCCACATAGCAAGGGCAACAATAGTTCTTTGCGGATGCAGAGTGCAAATACGGCAATGATACCGCCGATGGTCAGCGAGCCGGTATCGCCCATGAAGATTTGGGCTGGGAACGAGTTGTACCACAGGAAGCCAATCAGCGCACCGACAAAGGCCGCTGCAAAGACCACCAATTCGCCACTATTGGGAATGTACATGATGTTGAGGTAATCGGCATAGACGATATGCCCTGACAGGTAGGCCAAGATTCCCAATACCGCGGCGATGGGGGCTGAAACTCCCGTAACGAGGCCGTCGAGTCCATCGGTGAGGTTGGCTCCGTTCGACACGGCCGTCACGACAAAGATCGCCACAACGATGTAGAGGATCCAGCCGGCCAAGTCGTTGCCGCCCGTCAGCCAATTATAGTTGAATTCGTTATTCTTGATAAACGGAATGGTCGTTTGGGTGGTTTTGATGCTTTCCGAACTGAGTACCACGTTGTGTGTAAGGTTCGCGATGACCTTTCCCGATTCGTCGTAGTAGATCGTTTGGGTGGGTTGTGTGACTTTATCACGTACGACAATCTCAGCCGAATACCACATGGTTGTGCCAACGATGATGCCCAGTCCGACCTGCCCCACGATCTTGAAACGACCTTTCAGTCCATCTTTCTGGTGGCGAAAAACTTTGATGTAGTCATCCAGTCCGCCGATCAGCCCCAGCCAGATGGTGGTGACAATCATCAACTGAATGTAGATGTTGTCTAACCGCCCGAAGAGCAGGATCGGTACTAAAATGGCGATGATGATGATGAGACCTCCCATGGTGGGTGTGCCGCGTTTTTGCAGTTGCCCCTCCAGTCCTAAATCACGCACCTCCTCGCCGATCTGTTTGCGTTGCAGAAAGTTGATGATGCTGCGGCCGAAGATGATCACGATCAGCAGCGAGAGGATGATCGATGCCGCGGCACGGAACGAAATGTATTGGAACATACCCGATCCGGGGATGTTGTAGAAGCGATCCAAATAGTGGAAGATATGATATAGCATGCTATTGATTTTAAGATAATTAATCGATTAATCCAAAGGCCTTCCCGACCTGTTCCCGGTCGTCGAAATGATGTTTTACGTCGCCGAGGATCTGATAGGTTTCGTGGCCTTTGCCCGCCAACAGGATGATGTCGCCCGCATGGGAGAGCATCACCGCGGTTTTGATTGCTTCCGCACGATCGGTGATGCGCAGGTAGCGATCGGTGGGGGTGAGGCCGGCGATCATGTCGTCCAAAATTGCATCGGGCAGTTCATGGCGCGGGTTATCCGAGGTGAAGATCGCCGTATCGGCATATTTCACCGCAATCTGTGCCATCTCCGGACGTTTGGTTTTGTCTCGATTGCCTCCGCATCCGCACACCACGAAGAGTTTCTGATCTGTTTTGCGGATCTCCTCGATGGTCTGGATCACATTTTCGAGCGCGTCGGGTGTGTGTGCATAGTCCACAATCGCGGTTGTGCCGTTCGCTGCTCGAATGTATTCGAAACGGCCGCTCACGGCATGCAAGCCGCTCATAGCCTCCAGCACTTCGTCTTTGTCTGCCCCCAGCAACATCGCTGCGGCATAGACCGACAGCAGGTTGTAGGCATTGAACCGTCCGAGGAATTTCACCCACAACTCCTGCCCCTCGATGCGCAACTGCATGCCATCGAAAAGCATCTCCACGATTTTGCAGCGGAAATCGGCCATGGAGCGCAGGGAGAGGGTTTTTACCTCTGCGGCGGTGTTCTGCACCATAACCCGTCCGTTTTTGTCGTCGATATTGGTCAGGGCGAAAGCCTCCTTAGGCAGGTTGTCGAAAAAGAGTTTCTTGGCGCGAATATACTCTGCAAAGGTTTTATGATAGTCCAAATGATCGTGGGTGATGTTGGAGAAAATGCCTCCGGCAAAGTGCAACCCGCGAATGCGCTCCTGCACAATGGCGTGTGAGGAGACCTCCATGAAGCAGTAGTCACAACCGGCATCGACCATCTCGCGGATCATCTCGTTCAGACGCACTGTGTCGGGTGTGGTGTGGGTGGACTCGATGGTGCGGTCGTCAATCTTGTAAACCACTGTCGAAATCAGCCCGGCTTTGTAGCCCAATTTACGAAACAGATCGTAGAGCAGGGTGACGGTGGTGGTCTTGCCATTGGTGCCCGTGATGCCTACTAATTTCAGTTCGCGACTGGGATAGTCGTAGAAAGCCGCAGCCATATCGGCCAGTGCGGCGTTGGTGTCTTTCACAAGTACATAAGTCACATTTGCAGCGGGTTGTACGGGCTCCCGCTCGCACACCACGCATGTGGCACCTTTCGCTATGGCCGCCGTGATGTAGTCGTGTCCGTCGCTCTGCACGCCGATCACGGCAAAGAAACAGTCACCGGCCTCAATCGTGCGCGAATCGTAGACCAAACGGGAGACTGTGGTCTCGGCCGATCCCACAAGCCGGATAACGGAGGTGTTTTGTAAGAGTTGACTTAACTTTTTCATATTGTAAAGTAAATTAATTCAGGGTGAGTTGCACGGGTGTCCCGCGTGAAATTGCCGTGCCGGGGACAATGCTTTGCTCGCAGATCGCACCGCTGCCGGAGAAACGGACGATCAATTCGCGGCATTCGAGCAGAAATAGTGCGTCTTTCAGCCCCATGCCGACTACGTTGGGCATGGTCTGCATGCTGTCGGCCATGCTGGTGATGATGACATTCGATAGGCTGTCTACGCGCACCCGTCCCCAACCCGTGCGTGTGTCGTAGGAGGCGTGTGGCGAGAATTTATCGGCTATTTTACGCATCTGGGCGATGTTACCCCCTTTGAGTTGCGAGGGATGTCGATTGCGGGCGACATTAGCCAGCGGATCGTGCCAGTCGTGTTCGCGGTTATAGATATAACCGGCCATCTGTTTCACCACCGGGCCGGCGAGCGGTCCGCCGTAATAGGCCTTCCCTCCTTGTCGGCGGGTGTGAATGGTTGTCAGGATGGTGTAACGCGGCTTGTCGGCGGGCAGGTACGAGACCATGCTACCCATATAATAACCATCCGAATAGCGGAGACCGTCTTGTGAGAATTGGGCTGTACCCGTCTTTGCACCGGCACGAAAGAGCGTGGTGTCACGGAAAAAACGAGCAGCAGTACCTCTTACAGCCACCTCTTCGAGGCATTCGTGTACCTTGCGCAGGGTCTCGTCGGAACAGATTTTTTCGACCAGCACCTTCGGTTCGCAAACCTCCGGCTCCACTCCTTTGCGGTGAATTTCGCGAATCAACTGCGGTGCGACCATCCGGCCGTTGTTGGCCACAGCATTGTAGAGTGTGATCATCTGAATGGGTGTCAACTCGATGACATAGCCGAAACTCAGCCGCGCAAACGCCTGATTGGCACCGCCTAACTTCTTCCAATTGTGCGGAAACAGCGGCGGCCGCTCTCCGAAAGCCTCCAGTCCCACCGTGCGATCAAGATGCAACTTGCGCAGACAGTCGGAGTAGTACTCCTTGCGTCCGGAATATTTGTCCCAGACCGCCTTGGCAAAATAGACATTCGACGACTGCGCCACGGCAGTTTTGAAGTCCATGTTGCCGAAACCGCTGTGAGAATCCTGCACAGCGGCACCGCCGACCATTGCTTTTTGTCCGTTTTCAGTGTCATAGGTGGCGGTCATCGGCAGTTTGGCATCTTCCAAGAGCGTAATCATGGTGGCCAGTTTGAAGACCGATCCCAACTCTGCCCGCTTGGCGATGGCATAGTTGACATTCTCGACATACTCTCCTTGGGCGTTGCGACCGAGATTAACCAGAGCCAACACCCGCCCCGTGGTGACTTCCATCACGATTGTCGTACCCCAAATGGCACTCTGTGCGGTCAGTTGCTGCCGCAAAATTTTGTCGGCAACATCTTGCAGATCCAGATCGAGTGTGGTGACAAGATCCGCCCCATCCACCGGATCAACATTCTTATCGTCCACCACACGCCCATAGAAACCGCGGGCAATACGTTGCCGCAGCACCAAGCCGGGCAGGCCGGCCAACGCTTCTTTATAGACTTTTTCGATGCCGTAGTTGCCCTGATCGCCCGTCAGACCAATGGTGCGGCGAGCCAATTCGCCCTGCGGATAGACTCGTTGATCGATCGTGGATAGGTTATAGATCATGCCCATGTTCCAGTTCAGCATCGGGTATTTGCGCAACACCTGCCACTCGGCATAGTCCACTTCGCGGGGAAAGATCTTGACGGGTGTATGGTCGCGCAGGGTGTCGTAGATCGGACGGGTGATGAACTCCTCTCCCCGTAGTTTGTCGATCCAATGTGCCAGCCAGCCGGTCGAACGGAGATATGTTGTGTCGCGGCCATTGACCAGTCGGTAACGTTTGCTATGCTCCTCGCGGAATTTGCGGCTGTATTCGGCTGCGGTTTTATCTTGGAAAAAGGCAGCGAGCAACTCGGACAGCGAGTCGCTTTGCTCGTAGAAGGCTTGCAGCGAATCCAGTCCGGGACTGGCAAAGTCGAAATCTGCCTGATAACGCATCAACGACAAAGCCAACGGCTCACCGTTGCGCGCCAAGATGTTGCCCCGCTGTGCCGGGATGGTATCTTGTTTGAAGATGCGTTTCTCCAGTCGCGTGGCATTGGCCGCAACCTCCTTGCTGAAGGCCTGCACCCAGATCAAACGCCCGAGTACCACGGCACCGCCCAAGATGAACAGCACGTAGAGCAGACGCACACGCAACAGAATATCGCTTTTTATTTTCGAATGTTCCTCTTTTTTCATGGCTATTCTTCTTCGATCATCTCCCCCGGAGCCAGCGGATCGTAAAGTTCGATCCCTCTATTTTGCAGTTGCTCAACGATGGCTGAATGGGTAGTACGCTGATAACGTTGTTCTTGAAGGCGAATCGACTTTTCACGCAACATCTGCACGTTGTGCTCCAGTCGACTGTATTTCACATCCAGACGCAGTGCCGAGAACATCACCACAATACTTAAAAAAAACATGGTGGCGATGCAGATCAGGTAACTGTAATACTCCGAAATGCCATCTTTTACCAAGATGTTGCCTGAAAAAAGAAGCCAAAAAGCACTTAAATGTCGCTTCTTCTCCTTGCGCTTCTGTTCTTCCTGCTCCTCCCGCGCCTGTGTCTCCTCGGCCTCGTCGGCACGCAGATCGGCTGCGGCATCCCCCCGCTGCACACGCATCACCTCCCGACGGATCTTGCGCGCAAGTTCCGCTTCGCGCTCGCGCTCGGCAAGTTCTTCCGTGGTGACGGGATCAAATTCGTGGTCGTTATTCATGGATTTCAACCTTTATGGCCGCACGGAGTTTGGCCGAACGGGAACGCGGATTGCGCTCCAATTCGTCAGCCGTCGGGACGACTGCTTTGCGGGTTATAATCTCGAACGGCACCAAGGCGCGTCCGAAGAAATCTTTTGCCACAACCCCTTCGAAATTACCGCTCTTTAGGAAATTTTTCACCAGACGGTCTTCGAGTGAGTGGTACGATATGACCACCAGTCGTCCGCCCGGCTTGAGTACCTTCAAACTCTGCTCCAAAGCCATCTTCAAGGCCTCCATCTCGCCGTTGACCTCGATGCGAAGAGCCTGAAAAAGTTTGGAGAGGAATTTGGATTCGTCCTTTTTTGGCGTGCAGGGCTTGACGGCCTCCACCAAATCAGCCGTGGTCTGAATGGGGTGCAACGCGCGGGCACGCTCGATGCAGTTGGCTATTTTCCAAGGAGTATCCAACTCACCCCAATCGCGCAACAAGCGGGTCAACTCCTCGTTTTTATATGTATTAACCACCGTGGCGGCCGTTATCGCTCCGCGTTGATTCATCCGCATATCCAACGGAGCCGAACCTCGAAACGAAAAACCACGTTCCACAGCATCGAAGTGATGCGACGAAACGCCTAAGTCGGCCAAAATGCCATCAACCTGCGTGATGCCCCGTTGGCGCAGAGCCCCTCGCATGAAGCGGAAGTTGCTCTCTACAAAGTGGAAGCGCGGATCTTCGGGACAGTTGTTGCGCGTATCCCGGTCTTGATCGAAGGCATATAACACCCCCTGTGCGCCCAATTTCGAGAGAATTTGGCGTGAGTGACCGCCCCCACCAAAGGTGAGGTCAACGTAGACCCCCGCAGTAGTCATCTGCAACAGGTCCACAGACTCTTCGAGCAGGACAGGTGTGTGATATTCGGACATGACCAATAAGCAATAATTGTGCTGTAAAAAACTCAACCGGATCTCCGGTTTATCTATTTGGGTGTAAAGTTAGGCAATTTTCGAAAAAGAATAGTTATATTTGCATAGTTAATTTTCAACAAAAACAGATGTCTAAAATCAACATCAAAGCCGTGTTGGCAGCCAAGGCTCCCCGACTCATGCGCTATCTGCCCGATTTTGTGCTGCAATGGTTGCGTAAAACGTTGCACGAGAACGATATAAACTACATTTTAGAAGCCTATCAAGACCTGCCGCCACAGGAGTTTCTTCAGGCCTGTTTCCGATTTTGGAAGGTCACGTATTCCATCGAAGGGCTCGATAAACTCGATCCAAAAGGTCGCTATCTCTTCGTCTCGAATCACCCTTTTGGGGGGATGGACGGCATGATGTTAGCCGACAAACTGATCGACTATTTTGGGGATGCGCGGGTGGTGGTCAACGACCTGTTGATGCACCTTGATCCCTTGCGGCCGTTGTGGATTCCGGTGAACAAACACGGGGTACAACGCACGGCATACGCCACGCGCTTTGCTGCGGAATTTGCCGCAGATCTGCCTATCCTCACCTTCCCTGCGGGGTTGTGCTCTCGTCGCATCAAGGGGGTGGTGACCGACCTGCCGTGGCAATCCAATTTCCTGAGAAAAGCCTACGCCTCGCAGCGGGAAATTGTGCCGATATTCGTGGAGGGGCAACTCTCGAACTTCTTTTACCGCATGGAACGCTTGCGCAAACTATGCGGTGTGAAGTTCGGCATCGAGATGCTGTGGCTGCCCGATGAGATGTTTTCGCAGAGCGGTCGTCATTTCCGTATCGTAGTGGGTAAACCAATCGCCACCAGCGACTTGCAGGCACAAGGCTCGTTGGCCGGGCAGACGGAGTATATACGTAAAAAAACGTATTTTTTACAGAAAATGCTGCCTGCCGATTCGGAAACGCATTAAAAATTGTACTTTTGTCTCTATATAGCGAATTAGATGGAAACAATCATACAACCTGTCGACCGAGACTTGCTGAAGACGGAACTTACGCCCGAACGCAAAATACGAAATACAAACAAGGCCTCCAATGAGATCTATGTTTTCTCGGCGATCCAATGTCCGTGGCTGATGCGTGAGATCGGCCGACTTCGTGAAGAGGCTTTTCGTGGAGCCGGGGGTGGCACGGGGTTGGCGTTGGACATCGACGAGGAGGACATGGCCGGCGATGGCTACCATCAACTGATTGTGTGGGATCCCGCGGACGAACAGATCATCGGCGGCTATCGTTTTATTATCAGCTCTTCCGCAAATCCACAGCATCTTTCGACAGAACATTACTTCGTCTTCAGCGACAAATTCCGTCGCGAATACCTGCCTTATACGATCGAATTAGGTCGCTCATTTGTGCAAAGCCGCTATCAAGTGCGTGGCAACTCGAAGAGTATCTACGCCTTAGATAATCTGTGGGATGGGCTGGGTGCGCTGATTGTGCTCAATCCCAAAGTCAAATACCTTTTCGGGAAAGTGACCATGTACACCTCCTACAAGGCGGTGGCTCGCAATGCTTTGATCTGGTTTCTGCGACGTTATTTTCCCGACAGAGATGCGCTGGTCACCGCGAAGCATCCGCTGCAACTGGATCTCGACGATCCCTATTACGAACAACTTTTCACGGGAACTTCCTACGCGGAAAACTACCATATTCTGATTCAGAAAATTCGCGATTTTAACGAGAATATCCCCCCGCTGATCAATGCCTACATGAATCTTTCACCCTCCATGCGGGTGTTCGACACGGTGTCGAATCCCGATTTCGGCAATGTGGAAGAGACGGGTATCTTGCTGACTATTCCCGACATTTACCCCGAAAAACGTAAGCGTTACACCCGCTGGAGCGGCTGGCAGAAAAACCTGATATTGCGCCGCGCATTGTTTAATGAGCAACTCCACAAGCACCTACTGCGACTGACAAGGAAGAAACACTGACAGTTCCGAGGATCGGGAACTTTTCCGTTTTGCGGCCAATGTAAACCTGTCCCGCAACAAGAATTACGGATTAAGCGGTAATTCTTGTTGGCGGAAATACTCACCCGATCCTCGAGCCTGTCGAGAGGTCGCAAAGACTTTGAAAACACAATGCACGATCCTCGAGCCTGTCGAGAGGTCGCGAAGACTTTGAAAACAGGTTGGAATGTACGGTACGC
>JAVXCD010000038.1:0-12128 GCA_036659655.1 Alistipes sp. | reverse complement strand
AAAATCGGATTTACAGGACAAAAACAGGAACAAAAATAGCTCTCAAATAACTTCGGTAACAAATTCAAACAGCTTCTAAGCCCCGGATGTGCTACAATCGGGATTCCGCCATTGTCCCTGATTAGTTCCACGGCATTCGCATAACTCATGTAGTCGATCGGCACAAAGGCCGGTTTGCCTTGCGCAAAATAATCCAAATAGAAGTTAATCTGTGGCATATCGCTTCGTGCCCCTCCCTCCCCATAGGGTTGAAGGGGCGCGGAGTTGTATTTTTCATCCGACAACATCACCTCGGCAATCAACTCGCCGGTAGGTAGTTGTCCGTTTGTTTTGGCGAGTACTGCTGCTGCGTCTATGACAAATCCCAAGTGCTTGATGTTCTCAATCATCTCATGAAATGACCCCATCACTTTGGCGGCGGTCTCTTCTTCTAAGCGCAGAAAATCCTGTGAAGTCCAATCAATCTGATACCCTAAGAGGTGGAGATTTATCCCTTTGTAGCGGCAGTCGATTTCGATCCCCGGAATAAAATCAAGCCCCTCCCGGCGTGCAAAACAGAGGGCATCGGCAGTGCCTTTCACCGAATTGTGGTCGGTGATGGAGAACGTATTGATCGATTGAGCCAGACACAGGTGTCCGATGTCGGTGAGACTGAACTCGCCGTCGCTGCTGAATTGCGAATGGATATGTAAATCTGCTTTTACCATCGGCAGGGTCTCGCTACTGTGAGATTTTGACCAACTGTTCCCGGTAGGCATTCAGAATGCGCGACTTGGAGATGAATCCGAGGTAATGGTTTTTGTTGTCGACAACGGGCAGCATCCACGAGTGTTGGTCTTCGAATTTTTGAAGCACACTGGGGATTGTTTCGTGTTCCAGAATCTTGTCCGGTGGCTGGATCATGTAATAGGTGATCGAATTCTTGTATTTCTCCGGCTTGAACATATCTTCGCGCAGGTCGTCCAACTGCACCACACCTAACAGATGCCCGAAGTTGTCGATCACGGGGAAGATGTTGCGATGAGCCGTGGAGATGATATGGACAATATCGCCCAAGGTGAAAAATTCTTTGATGCGCAGAAAATCGGTCTCCATCAGTTCGTCCAACTTCAGAAATACGAAGACCGATTCATCCTTGTTGTGGGTCAGCAGTTCGCCTCTTTTGCGCAGTTGCTTGGTGTAGATTGAGTCGGGGTCGAGGTAGTAGGAGACGGCAAATGAGATGCAGGCCACGATCATCAGGGGGATGAACAGCCCGTAACCGTTCGAGAGTTCGGCAATGAGGAAGATCGAGGTCAGGGGGGCATTCATCACCCCGGCCATCACCCCGGCCATACCCACCAGTGTGAACGAAACCAACGAAACATTCCACCCGAAAAGGGTGTTGCAGACCAAGGCTGTGATGGCACCCATGAAGGCACCGACAAACAGTGAGGGTGCGAAAGTTCCGCCCACCCCTCCGGCGGCGTTGGTGGATGCCATGGCTACCACCTTAAAGAACATGATGGCTACAACATAGGCGATGACCACCCAGTCGAGTGCGCGGAAGCCGTAGAACAGTGAATTGTCGAACAAGGCTTGCGTATTGCCGTGCATCAGCGAGGTGAAACCCTCGTAGCCCTCGCCGTAGAGCGGAGGGAAGATGAAGATCAGAATACCCAGCACGGCACCGCCCAAGATCCATTTTTTGTATTGTTTGTCGAGTTTGCGGAAGATGCCGCCCACCTTGGTGTTGACGGTGGTGAAGTAGAACGCCATGAGTCCGCACAGCACACCTAACAGAATGAATAGCGGAATTTGCCACAACTCGAACGCATCTTCGGGACGCAGGGTGACGGCAATTACCGGGTCGAAACCCCGGAGCATGAAGGCCATGGTGGTTGCTGTGATGGAGGCGATGAGCAACGGGATGATTGAGCTGACGGTGATGTCCAACATCAGAATTTCGAGCACAAAAACCACGCCCGTGATGGGAGCTTTGAAGATGGCGGCCAATGCAGCACCCGCACCGCAGCACAGCAGCAGGGTGGTGTTCCGGTAGTTGAGACGGGCAAAGCGGCTCACATTCGAGCCGATGGCGGCACCGGTCAGTACGATAGGGGCCTCAGGTCCCACCGAACCTCCGAAGCCGATGGTGGTGGCACCGCCGATCACCGAGGTCCAGCAGTTGTGCCCTGCGATGCGTGAATTTTTGCTCGACATGGCGTATAACACACGTGTCACGCCCTCCGAGATATTGTCTTTGACAATATACTTCACAAATAGCGTGGCCAGAATGATGCCGATGGCGGGATAGATCAAAAACAGAAAATGCGAACTGTCCACCGGGAACCAGTTCACCAGTGAATTTTTGATGGAGTAGAGTAGTATCTCGAAAATGTAGGTCCCCAGTCCGGCGAGTACACCGACGACAACAGCCAGTAGCGCAAGCATTTGGCTATTACTTAACCGCTGTGTCAGGCGAAGAAACAAGCGGTATATTCGGTCGTATCGGAAAATAGACATCCTCATTTTTAATTTAGAAACTGTTTCTTAGAAGCTGTTTGAATTTGTTACCGAAGTTATTTGAGAGGTATTTTTGTTCCTGTTTTTGTTCTATAAATCCGATTTTAGCGAGCTAAATGAGGATTTATAGGACGGAAACAGGGGCGAAAAGAGCCGAAAAGAACGAGATTAATAAATTTAAAACTGTTTCTTACCTTCTGATCAAAACGCAAGGTAGTTAAAATTTCTTAATTCCCATAATTTCCCGCACCTGTAATAGGGTGTCATCGGCACTCTTGCGTGCAGCTACGGCACCGTCGCAGACCACTTCGTGGAGGTATTTGTCGTTGGCACTGATGGCTTCGATGCGTTCACGAATGGGGGAGATAGTGTGGATAATATCCTCGGCCAATTGCTTTTTTAGATCACCGTAGCGGATGGCACAGGCGGCGTATTGCTCTTTGAAATAGTTGATCGTGTCGGGTGCGGAGACCGACTGCATGATGGTGAGGATGTTCTGCACAGGTTCGCTGATCGGTGAATTCGGTACGCTCGGACCTGCATCGGTCACGGCCTTCATCACCTTTTTGCGAATCACCTCGTCGCTGTCGGAGAGGTAGACGCAGTTGCCCTCGCTCTTGCCCATCTTGCCCGAGCCGTCCAGACCGGGGATCTTGACCAGATCCGATCCGAAGTTGTAGGGCTGGCTTTCGGGGAAGAAATCCACATCATACAGGGTATTGAAACGGCGTGCGAAGACGCGTGTGATTTCGAGGTGTTGCTCTTGGTCTTTGCCCACGGGAACCTGATCGGCACGGTGCATCAGAATGTCGGCCGCCATCAGTACGGGGTAGCATAACAATCCTGCATTGATGTTGTTCGGTTGCTTGCGAGCTTTGTCCTTGAAGGAGGCCGTGCGCTCCAACTCACCTAAATAGGCGTGCATGGAGAGCAACAGAGATAGTTCGGTGACCTGCGGCACATCACTTTGCACGTAGATGGTGGCTGTATTGGGATCGAGACCCGCCGCCAGATACTCTGCCAGCACGCCGCGGATGTTGTCGTGCAGCAGTTTGGGGTCGGGATGCGTGGTAAGAGCGTGGTAATCGGCGATAAAGAAGAAGCATTTTGCGTCGTATTGCATCTTCGTGAAATTCTTGAGAGCACCGAAATAGTTGCCCAAATGCAACTGTCCGGTGGGGCGTATGCCGCTGAGAACTGTATTCATATCTATCGGATGTGTTTTAATAAGTCTCCAAAGATAGGAATTTTTTTCTTGAAAATGCGCAATTGTTTGCGTTGCTTCAGAAATCAGCAGCGACAATCTGGGGAACGGATGATTTGAAATTCTCTGCGATTTCGGAGCTTGTCGAGAGGTCGCAAGGTCACGGTGCTGATTGTCTTTGCGACCTCTCGACAGGCTCGAGGATCGTGAACTGTGTACCTTGCGACCTCTCGACAGGCTCGAGGAGCGTGCATAATTACGCATATCCACACTACGCATGTAAACGACCGTTTTATTGCAAACCATCCTGCGCATTACAAAGTGCAAACAGACAAAAAGTGGTGATGATTCGATAAAAGTTGATAAATATAGATTTTTTTTATATTTTTGTTGCAACAAATAAGTTTTTCAATCATGACAATAATCCAACTTGAATATTTACTGTCTGTCGCAAATTGCGGCAGTTTTTCGATTGCGGCAGAACATTGTTTTGTCACGCAACCATCTTTGAGTATGCAGGTTAAGTCGCTCGAAGAGGAGTTGGGTGTGATCCTGCTCGATCGCTCCAAAAAGCCCGTTATTCCCACTGAGGCGGGTGAGGTGGTGCTGGCGCAGGTGCGCGAAACGCTGAAGGCCTATAATTATATCAAAGAGTCGGTGGCCGAATTGAAAGGCGAAACGGCAGGAAAGTTGCGTTTAGGGGTTATTCCGACCATTGCGCCCTATCTGCTGCATAAATTTATTCCCGCATTTGTGCGTGACTACCCCAAAGTGGAACTCGAAATCTCGGAGATGGTGACCGGTGACATCATCGAGGCGTTGCGCAAGGATAGGATCGATGCAGCTCTGGTGGCGAGTGGCACCTGCGGGGAGGGCATCGCCGAACAGGAGTTGTTCAACGATCGGTTTTATGCCTATGTGTCGCGTAATAATCCGCTGTATGAACGATCGAATGTTCGTATTGAAGATATTGATTTAAAGGAACTTGTGATCTTAAGCCGCGGTAATTGTATGCGTGATCAGATCATCGAATTGTGTCAGGCCAAGAGGGATATGCCGTCGCATTACTCCTTCGAATCGGGCTCGCTCGATACGTTGATGCGGATTGTGGATTGCACTCAGTGTGTGACGGTGATCCCCGAAATGGCTGTCGAGTACATTCCTTCCGAGCATCGGGATCAGTTGAAAACACTCTCCAAAGGGGCGACTTCGCGTAAAATTGCGATTGCCGTGCGTCGCACTTATGTCAAGAGTTCAATTATCAAGGCGTTGACTCAGACGATTTTGGCCAATGTGCAGGTCGTGAAATAATAATAACCGGCCCGCACATTTATGTCGTGTCAAAACGGTTGCCGGGGAGAGATTTGTGGAGAAATTAGGGGTACTTTGCCGCGAGTTGTGACGTATATCCGTTTTTTTTCGTATCTTTGCAAGGTTATATATAGATTGATTTTTATGGATAAATTGATTCAGACAATTGTAAGCGCGATTGAAGATAAAAAAGGGAAGGACATCGTATCCTTGGATCTTTCTAATTTTGATGGTGCTATATGCTCCCACTTTGTGGTGTGCAATGCCGATTCTACCACGCAGGTGGCTGCTATTGCCGCCGGCATAGAGGAAAAGGTGCAGGAACAGCTTGGCGAGAAGGTCTGGCGAATAGAAGGACAGCAAAATGCGTTCTGGATAGCAATGGACTACGTAGATGTGGTAGTGCATATTTTTCAAACGGAATTGCGACATTACTACAAGCTGGAGGAGCTGTGGGCGGATGCACCGCTTGTTCGGTACGAGTACGAAGAGTAAAAAAGGTATGGCGAAAAATAAAAACGGCAATAAACTGAATGTGAATGTCCCTCGTCCCTCGTGGATGTGGGCTTATGCTTTGTTGGGAATATTTATCGTGGGTTGGTGGATGTTCAACGACACCAACGAATCGCCTGTGCCGAGTGATTGGGTGACCGTCGAGCAGATGGTTAAAAACGGAGATGTCGACAAAATCGAGGTGCTTAATCGGGATGTTGCGCAAGTTTATCTCAAGAAGGATGCAGATGCAAAATACCGTAACGACTCTGTAAATAAGCAGTTTGCAAAACTGCCTAAGTCGGGTGCTCAATTGACCTTCACCATCGGTTCGGTGGATGCTTTTCGGGAGGATCTGAAATCTTCGGAGGAGTTGTCCGGCTACCATGTGCCGGTGGTTTACGAGAACAAAACGGATGGCTGGATGAATACACTCATCTCGTTTTTGCCGTGGATTTTGATCATCGGAGTCTGGTTTTTTGTCATGCGCAGTATGTCCCGCGGTGCCGGTGGCGGTGCCGGCGGTGGCATCATGAATGTCGGCAAGGCAAAGGCGCAAGTTTTCGATAAGGAGGCTGCCAAGCAGATCACCTTCAAGGATGTAGCGGGATTGGAAGAGGCCAAGGTTGAGATCATGGAGATTGTGGACTTTCTGAAAAAATCCGACAAATACAAAGAATTAGGAGCTAAAATTCCGAAGGGGGCTCTGTTAGTAGGCCCTCCGGGAACAGGCAAGACCTTGCTGGCAAAAGCCGTGGCCGGGGAGGCTGATGTGCCGTTTCTCTCCATATCGGGGTCTGATTTTGTCGAAATGTTTGTCGGTGTGGGTGCCTCCCGTGTGCGCGATTTGTTCGAGCAGGCGAAGCAGAAAGCACCGTGCATTCTCTTTATAGATGAGATTGACGCTATCGGACGTGCACGCGGAAAGAATGCCGGATTCTCAGGCAATGATGAACGTGAAAACACACTAAACCAGTTGCTTACGGAGATGGATGGTTTCCAAACCAATGCCGGTGTGATTGTGCTGGCAGCCACCAACCGCGCGGATATTCTGGACAAGGCCTTGATGCGTGCCGGTCGTTTTGACCGTCAGATTGAGGTGGGTTTGCCCGATGTGAAAGAGCGTGAAGAGATTTTCAACGTGCATTTGCGTCCGCTGAAACTCGATCCGGATTTGGATCGCTCGTTCCTCGCCCGTCAAACACCCGGATTCTCCGGTGCCGACATCGCCAATGTGTGTAACGAGGCGGCCTTGATTGCGGCACGCTACAACAAAAAAATGGTCTCGAAAGAGGATTTCTTGGCGGCAGTCGATCGTATTATCGGTGGGCTGGAGCGGAAAAATAAAATTATCACCGACGAGGAGAAGCGCGTCATTGCCTACCACGAGGCGGGTCATGCGACGGTGAGTTGGATTCTGGAAAATGCCAATCCACTCATCAAGGTGACCATCATTCCCCGCGGCAAGGCGTTGGGTGCGGCATGGTATCTCCCCGAGGAACGCCAGATTACCACACGTGAGCAGATGCTGGACGAGATGGCGGCGACTTTGGGCGGCCGTGTCTCCGAACAGTTGATCTTCGATCATGTGTCGACGGGTGCACTGAACGATCTGGAGCGGGTCACCAAGCAGGCGTATGCCATGGTGGCGTATTACGGTATGAGCGAATTGGTGGGCACGATGAGTTTCTACGACTCTACGGGTCAGAGCGATATGAACTTGACCAAGCCCTATTCCGAATTCACGGCGCAGCAGATCGATTCCGAGGCGAAGTTGGTGATCGAGAGGGCTTATGCCATGGCCAAAACCGTCTTGACGGAGCATGCCGATGGCCTGAAACAACTGGCTGAACAACTTTTAGAGCGGGAGGTCGTTTTCACGGAGGATGTGGAGCGAATCTTTGGTGCTCGTAAAAAGGATATTTTGCGTAGACAAAAAGAGGCTGCTGCGAAGGAACTTGCCGAGAAACAAGCCGCTGAGAAAGAAACAGCCGAGCAGGAGCAGTCGACAACCGAAGATCCTGCCGAGCAGCCGAAAGCAGCGCATGCTGAGGTCTCTGCGACAAAGACCAACTAACGCCAAAACAACAAACCGATGAATGAAAAAATGAAGAACCTAACCCTACGCACTTTGAGCGGATTGGTACTTGCTGCGGTGGTGATAGGTGCTATTTTGCTGTCCAAATGGAGCTTCGGCGCGTTGCTACTCGCGATTCTGATTGGTGGAATGTGCGAATTTTACCGCATGACGGGCAAAAGCGGGGTGTCTCCTCAGCGCATTTTAGGTTTGGTATTGGGGGTACTCTTTTTTGTGGTGAACTTTTTACAAGCTACCGAGGTGTTGGACGTGGCGGAAACGGTGAAAATGATGACCCTTTACTGCATCCTGCTGATTCCCGTGATGTTTATCTGTGAACTCTATCGTCACCACGAAAACCCGATTGCTAATATAGGTACCACCCTGTTGGGCGTACTCTACATTGCTTTACCGTTGTCGTTGATGTGCTACTTTCCACATATTCAGGGCGGTTGGAATCCGTCGGTAATGCTCTTTTTTATCTTCATCATCTGGTCGAACGACGTGTTTGCCTATCTGGTGGGAATGTCTATCGGCAAACACAAACTTTTCAAACGCCTGTCTCCCAAAAAATCGTGGGAGGGATTCTTCGGCGGAGTGGCCGGTGCTGTTGCCATGGGTGTTGTGGCGGCCAATGTGATGGGGGCGAATCCTTATCACTGGATCGTGTTGGCCTTGGTGGCCTCCGTATCGGGGGTGCTGGGTGATTTGGTGGAGTCGATGTTCAAACGTTCGATCAACGTGAAGGATTCGGGAAAATCGATTCCCGGACATGGCGGCTGGCTCGATCGATTCGATGCGATGTTGCTGTCGGCTCCTTTTGTATTTGTTTATATGATCTTGATCGAAATGATCTAAATGTTAATAATATAGTTTTTACGAGATGAAAATCAATAAAGAAGGCTACACCATTATTGGACTTACGGGCATTTTTTGTCTGCTGTTTTGGGGATTGATCTCTTATCTGTTGAACCAGCATGCTAAAATCAGTGTTTTGTGGCTGAGTGCCATTCTGCTGGCTATGTTTTGGTTCTTTATCGTGGCATTTTTCCGCGAACCGCGTCGTGTGCGCATACACGATGCCGACCTTGTGTTCTCCCCTTGTGATGGTCGGGTAGTGGTCACAGAGGTGGTTGTCGAGAACGAATATCTGAAGGAGGAGATGTTGCAGATTTCGATCTTTATGTCTATTACCAATGTCCACATGAACTGGGTGCCGGTGGGGGGCACGGTAGAATATTTCAAATACCATCCGGGGCGTTTTTTAGTTGCTTGGCACCCTAAATCATCCACCGAAAATGAGCGCACGACCACTGTTGTGAAAATGCCTTCGGGACAGAAAGTACTCTTTCGTCAAGTTGCCGGCTTGATTGCCCGTCGGATTGTTTCCTACATGAAGGTAGGCAAGGCGGTTGAGCAGAATAGTGTGTGTGGTTTTATCAAGTTCGGCTCGCGTATTGATGTGTTAATACCTAAAAATAGCAAATTATTGGTCGAGATCGGTGATCCCGTGGTGGGGTCGCAAACGCCGATTGCCCGTTTGAAATAAATAGTGGAAGATGAGAACAACCTCTCAGACCCTCATTCGATTTATAGGTATCGTCTCGGCAGTTGCAGCCATTCTGTTCTTGGTGTGGTACTTCTCGTCGATTGTGGTCTATATTTTGGTGGCAGCCGTTCTGGCCATCATGGGGTGCCCGTTGGTGTGTCGTCTTACGGCTCTTCATGTGCGTGATTGGCACATTCCGCGTTGGCTGGCGGCACTGATCACCCTGATGTTGATTTGGAGTGTTGCGGCGGCTCTCTGTTATCTCTTTGTGCCACTGATTTTCCATAAGGCACATGTACTATCGACCCTTAATTATAGCCATGTCATCGATTCGATTTCGGAGCCCGTGTCACAAGCACAACAATATCTTCACACGCTGTTCGCAACTCCCGATTCGATGTTCTCCCTTCCGGATGCCCTCTCGTCATCCTTGAAGTCGCTGATTAATTTTTCGTCGCTCAATGCGGCCTTCTCGTCGATCGTGAGTGTGTTGTTGTCGTCTATTGTCGCTATATTTTCCATTTCATTTATTACTTTTTTCTTTCTGAAGGACGAAAACCTGTTCCATGAGATGCTTGTGGCTGTGTTCCCCGAAAAATACAAGGAACACGTGACGCGCGCCATGGATTCCGTTACGGTGTTGCTATCCCGTTATTTTGTAGGTATCTTGACGGAAAGTCTCATCATCACTACGGTGGTGTCGCTGACGATGCTTGCCTTCGGCATGAAAGCGGGGGATGCTTTTTTCATCGGACTCATCATGGGTGTGATGAATGTGATCCCGTATGCGGGGCCTCTTATCGGTGGTATCATGGCCGTATTCATGGGCATCGTCACTCCCATTGAGGGTATGACCATCGGCCATACGGCGACGGTTATTGCAGGATCTCTGCTGATCCTTAAAGGGTTGGATGATTTTGTACTGCAACCTACACTCTACTCCAAGCGTGTCAAGGCACATCCGTTGGAGATCTTTCTGGTGATCCTGATCGCCGGATCTTTGGCCGGTATTCTGGGGATGCTGTTAGCGATTCCCTCCTACACTGTTTTGCGCGTTTTTGCCAAGGAGTTTTTCTCGCAATTTTCGCTGGTGCAAAAACTGACTAACAAAATCTGATCGGAATGATCCTTGAAGGCGTTGTTACTCACGGTCGGCAAATAGGACGTGAAATAGGGTTTCCTACTGCCAATATCCCCGTTGCGACGAATTTTGCGGCTGCGGACGGGGTTTACCTCTCTTATGTAGAGGTGGCCGGCGTGAGATACAAGGCGATGTCCAACTTGGGCAGCAATCCTTCGGTGGGCGGTGAGGCGCGTAGGCTCGAAACGCATATTTTTGACTTTCAGGGAGATCTGTATGGTCAATGTTTGCGGGTGGAATTGGTGCGCAAGATACGTGACGAGCGTCGCTTTGCTACTATCGAAGAGTTGAAGAGCCAGATTGAGAGAGATAAGGAACTTATTTTGACACTAAATTTAACATAAAATATGTATTTGGATTTATCTATTCCCTACAAGGTGGCCGATATGTCGTTGGCCGAGTGGGGACGCAAAGAGATTGAAATTTCGGAGCACGAGATGCCCGGATTGATGGCCGTTCGTCGCAAATATGGCAAGCAAAAACCCCTGAAGGGGGTGCGTGTGATGGGTTCGCTTCACATGACCATCCAGACGGCGGTGCTGATTGAGACGCTGGTCGAGTTGGGTGCTCAGGTGCGCTGGTGCTCGTGTAATATTTTCTCTACGCAGGATCATGCGGCGGCGGCGATTGCTGCGACGGGTGTATCGGTGTTTGCGTGGAAGGGCGAGTCGCTGCCCGAATATTGGTGGTGTACAGCCATGGCACTCTCCTTCCCCAACGGCAAAGGTCCTAATCTTATCGTGGATGATGGCGGTGATGCTACGTTGCTGATCCATAAAGGTTTCAAGGCTGAAAATGATGCCAAGACCCTTGATTCGGCTCCTTCCTCTTACGAGGAGGGTGTGATTCTCGATACGCTGAAACAACTGCTGTCGGAGGACAACACCAAATGGCACCGTACGGTGGCAGAGTGGCGGGGTGTGAGCGAGGAGACCACCACGGGCGTTCATCGTCTGTATCAGATGCAGGAGGCGGGCGAACTGCTTGTGCCGGCCATCAATGTGAATGATTCGTGTACCAAATCAAAATTTGACAACCTCTACGGTTGCCGTGAATCGCTGGCCGACGGTATCAAACGGGCCACGGACATCATGATCGCCGGCAAGGTGGTCGTTGTCTGCGGTTATGGCGATGTGGGCAAGGGTTGTGCCCGTTCGATGCGTGCCTACGGTGCGCGCGTGATCATCACCGAGATCGATCCTATCTGTGCGCTGCAAGCTTCGATGGAGGGTTATGAGGTGAAAACGGTGGAGCATGCACTCTCCGAGGGTAACATCTTCGTGACCTGCACGGGAAACTGCGACATCATCACACTACAACACATGGAGAAGATGCGCGATCAGGCGATTGTCTGCAACATAGGCCATTTCGACAACGAGATCCAGATGGCTCAATTGGAGCAATCGGCCGCTGTTTGTTTGAACATCAAGCCGCAGGTGGATAAATACACCTTCCCCGACGGACATGCGATTTTTATTCTGGCCGAGGGTCGTTTGGTTAATTTGGGTTGCGCCACGGGGCATCCCTCATTTGTGATGAGCAACTCATTTACAAATCAGTGTCTTGCACAACTTGAACTTTGGCAGAAAGAGCATGAAATAGGCGTTTACCGCCTGCCGAAACATTTGGATGAAGAGGTGGCGCGCTTGCACCTTGATAATTTAGGTGTGGAACTCACTCGCCTGACCAAACACCAAGCTGATTATATCGGCGTCAAGGAAGACGGCCCGTACAAGGCTGAGCATTATAGGTATTAGATCTCGCCGGCGGAGCAACAGTTCTGTTGTCGTATAAATGATTTCGATCCTCGAGCTTGTCGCGAGGTCGCAAAGACTTTGGGGACACAATA
>JAVXCD010000037.1:0-12357 GCA_036659655.1 Alistipes sp. | reverse complement strand
TGTTGCCTTTGCGACCTCTCGACAAGCTCGAGGATCGTGAACTTTTAAGTGTACTTTGCGACCTCTCGATAGGTTTGAGGGTCGTGCATTTTCCGGTTTAAGGCACGTGTAAACCGATCCACCTACCAGAATTACCCTGCTATTGTTTCCGTGTGCGAATGATGATTACGCCATTCGATCCGCGCAATCCGTACATGTTGGCTCCTTTTTGCACCTCCACACTTTCGACATCTCGAATGTTGATACTATTCAGATTATTGACCGGTGACCCGTCGCAGACAATGAGTGCACCAATGCCCGAATTAATGGAACTGACGCCTCGAATGATGAATTGACCATTGATCATCGTTATGCCGGGAATAAGGGTCAAAATAGCCGATTGCAGGTCGAGAAAGTTACCTTGGCGTAGTTTTTCACCACTGATACCCGAAGCATTGCCGAGTATAATTTCACGGCGTTTGACATAGCCATAACCGTAATCGCTCAACTCAGGAGCCTCGCTACTCGACACTTCTGTCGTGAGCCACACGATTTTGATCGCCTTACGACCGTCCACAGCGATGTCCATCGTTCTCCCTTGGCAGCGGATGGTGAGTGTGTCCGTGGCTTTGATGTCCGTCAATCCAAATTTCCCCTCCTTAGTGCTTGTGGTGTATAATTTGCTGTGCTTAATGAAAATTTTAGCTTTGACACCGATGCCCTCAGCATTGACAATGAGGCCGTTGAACGGCACTCCTACCGACTTAGACTGAGCATAAAGATTACCTGCACAGAACAACAGAAGAACCCATAAAATGAATGTGTTTGTTTTCATGGCTTACTATTTTAGAATGAGTTTGGTCGAAGATCGGGCTATTATTGAAAGGTGTAGTCGTTGATGTTGCGAAGACCCAGCAGAATTTCTTTGGTCGTGAGGCGTTTTTTACCGGCCATCTGCATTTCGTCTATCGAAATCCAGCCGTCGGTACAGGCAATTTTGATAAACGTGCGGTTATCGCTCTCCACACTTCCGCAGGGTTGCTCCTGAGAGGCCGAGTCAAAGTGCGCGGCGAAGATCTTGGCCGTAGTGGCTGCTGTACCCTCTTTTTGCAGGGTGGTCCATGCGGCGGGATAGGGCGATAATCCGCGCACAAAATCGACAATGCGCTCACCCTGCCACGACCAATCGATACCGCAATTTTCCTTGAAGATTTTGGGTGCCGGCTTCAATGTATCCTCGTCAATATGCAGTTGATCAATCGGATGAGCATCTCCGGCTGCGATTTTATCGACCGTTTCGATGACTAAACCCGTTCCGATCTGCATCAATTTGTCATACAGTGTACCGATGGTGTCGGCAGGCTGTATGGGGAGTCGTATCTGCCCGATGATGCCGCCTTTGTCTATTTCGTGATTCAGCAGAAAAGTAGTAACGCCCGTTTCGGTTTCGCCGTTGATAATCGCCCAGTTGATCGGTGCAGCCCCGCGGTATTGCGGTAGCAGCGAGGCGTGGAGGTTGAAAGTACCGAACCGCGGCATGGCCCAAAGCATTTCGGGCATCATTCGAAAGGCAATAACAACCCCTAAATCGGGTTTCCAAGCCTGTATGGCCTCGATGAATGCGGGATCTTTCAACTTTTCGGGTTGCAAAATGGGAAGACCGAGTTCTTGCGCTGCGATTTTCACCGCACACTCATGGAGTTGTTGCCCCCGTCCTGCGGGCTTATCGGGCGTAGTAACTACGCCCACAACCTGATAACCGTTGCCGACAAGAGCCCGAAGTGAAGGGACAGCAAATTCGGGAGTACCCATAAAAACGATGCGTAATTCCTTGGCGTTCATGATCTCAGAGATCTATAATAGCATTTTTAATGTTTGCAAAGACCTAATTTGTGGTGCATGCGCAACTCTTTGGTTTCGAGGTAGTGCGCATTGTACTTATTGGGGGAGATGACGACCGGTACAATCTCGTCGATTTTCAGGCCGTAGCCCTCCAATCCTGCACGTTTGAGGGGATTGTTGGTGATCAGGCGCATGTGCTTGATTCCCAATTCGCGGATGATACTTGCACCCACGCCGTAGTCACGTTCGTCCACACCGAATCCCAATTGGATGTTGGCATCAACCGTGTCAAGACCTTCGTCCTGAAGTTTGTAAGCTGCGATTTTATTGTAGAGACCAATGCCGCGTCCCTCTTGATTGAGATAGACAATGGCACCCTTGCCCTCTTTTTCGATCATCCGCATGGCTTCGTGCAGTTGCGTGCCACAATCACAGCGGCAAGATCCCAAGATGTCACCCGTGGCACACGAGGAGTGTACACGGATCAGCACGGGCTCATCGTCCGTCCACTCGCCTTTGGTCAGCGTGATGTGTTCCAATCCATTGCTTTTCTGACGGAAGGCCGTGATCTTGAAGGTGCCCCATTCGGTGGGCATTTCGGCGGTCTCTCCCTTCTCTATGATCGACTCCTCTTTGAGACGATAGGCGATGATGTCGGCAATGGAGATGATTTTCAATCCGAATTTCTTCGCAATTTCAACCAACTGCGGCAGGCGCGCCATGGTGCCGTCTTCGTTCATGATTTCGATCAACGTACCTGCGGGTTGCAATCCTGCCAGACGAGCCAAGTCCACAGCAGCCTCCGTGTGTCCCGGTCGGCGCAGCACGCCTTTCTGACGGGCACGTAGCGGATTGATATGCCCCGGACGACCTAAATCAGCGGGTTGAGTCGCGGGGTCTGCCAAGGCGCGAAGGGTGGCGGCGCGATCGTGGATGGATACGCCGGTCGTGCATCCTTCGCCCAGCAAATCGACAGTAATGGTGAACGGAGTACCCAGTAGAGAGGTGTTGTTTTCCTCCATCATGTCGAGTCCAAGGGCTGTGCAACGCTCTTCGGAGAGTGGTGCGCAGAGCACACCGCGCCCCTCTTTGAGCATAAAGTTGACGATTTCGGGTGTGACCTTCTCGGCGGCAACGATGAAATCGCCTTCGTTTTCACGATCTTCATCATCGACAACGATGACGATTTTACCTTCGCGGAAGTCCTCTAAGACCTCTTCTACGCTATTTAGAATTGTGTTTTTCATGGTGATATGCGATTTTTATTTTATGCAGTTTGAGTGTGAATTTTTCCGTATAGTGTTTGATGCGGCCGACATACCAATCCGTATCGAGCAGCGAGGAGTCGTTGGTAGCTTTATAGGTCAGATAGACGGCGATGGGCGCGAGAATGAATGAGGAGAGCCACATACCATATAGAGCCGCCCAATTACCCTCTTTGGCGAGTTTCTCGCCCGTGATGCTGATGATGTAGTAGATCACAAAGAAGATGACTGAGATCACAATCGGCATACCCAACCCGCCTTTGCGGATGATGGCTCCCAAGGGAGCTCCGATCAGAAAGAAAATCATGATAGAGACCGGCAGCGAGATCTTACGATGCCACTCGACTTTGCTGCGGTAAAGTTGGTTCAACGCCTCCTTGGCCGTGGATTCGTCTAACATGGTAAACATATTACGCGAATTTTTGGCACTGGAGCGAGCCTGTTGCCAAATTTCGTCTTTGGTGCGCAGATCGTAGGTGGCGATAGAGTCGAGCGCACCCAAATCCCGATAGTTACTCTTGTCCACCTGCAAACTGTCGGGCATAGCCAGTACGGAGTTGTCCTTCTCGAAGACCTGTTCCTTGAGTAGAGGCTCGTAGGAGCGCGTTGTTGCGGAGTTGACACACAACTCCAACGAGTCGATGGCTTGCTGTAATTCCTGTATGTTTTTGGTCGTGCTATTCGAAAATTGGTTGGCATCGGTGCGACTCATGTCGAATCCCGACATGGGGATCGACAGATCCTGCCGATCGAAGATGTTGTGGCGCAAGGCACTTTTTGTATACCACTGGTTATTGCGGGTTTGCTCGTAGGTCTCGCCCTGAAAAAGCGTTACCAACAAAAACTTTTTGTTGTCTGATAGCCGAATATAACCCGAATCGGCCACGGTAGTGGTCATATTGCCGTTGGCGGTGCGGTTGTCGTAGATCAGTACCTCACGCAGCAGATGGGTTTCCGGTTCTTGTTTCTCCACGCGGATACTCATATTTTCGATTCCATTGAAGAAAAGTCCGTCTTGAAATTCAATCGTCTGCTTTTGCTGTCCGATGTCGTAGATGATGCTGAGCATTTTTCGATTGGAGTACGGCACCAAATTATTGACCACGAAAAAACTGCCGACAGCCACTACGCTCACCACAATTACCAATGGTTGAATGATCTTCGGAAGCGACATGCCCGCTGATTTCATGGCCAGCAACTCGTAGTTCTCACCCAGATTACCCATGGTCATGATGGCGGCCAAAAGCATGGCAAGCGGCAAACCCAGCGTAATCATATTGGCCATGGCATAAGCCAGCAATTCGATGATGATGCTTGTGTCGAGCCCTTTACCTACTAACTCGTCGATATAACGCCACACAAAGTTCATCATCAGCACGAACATAACAATGAAGAATGTGAGGAACATGGGACCCAAATAGGACTTTAGAACGAGTTTATGAATAGTTTTCATGAAAGCGAATGACGTGTTTTGCTATGCAAAGTTAATAGTTTTACTACAATAAGCGTAATAGTGAGCATAAATATTATCGCGGCACCGGGAGGCACGTCAAAATGGTAGCTCAACGCAAGCCCCGTGATGTTACCCGCCACGGCCACAACGCAGGCCCCCCATGTGATGGTGCGATACGATTTAGAGAGCATGTTAACAATCACCACCGGCATGGTGAGCAGTGAAATAAGTAATACAATGCCCATGATGCGGATCGAAAAGACGATCGTCACGGCAATGAGGGCTGACATGATATAGGAGATGATTTTGGTCGAAACCCCTTGGCTGCGGGCAAAATCGCGGTCGAAAGCCATGTACATGATCGGTTTGAGCCACAACAGTGTGCCGATGAGGATCACGACGGTCAGCGTGGCAAGCAAAATAATGTCGGTGGGGGTCACGGTGATGATGCTGCCGAAAAGATAGTTGGAGAGGTCACCTGAGGTATAACCCGGACGAAGGCTCATGAAAAATGCGCCGACCGCCATGCCGACCGACCAGATGATACCGATGGCAGAATCTTCGCGAATGTGCCCTTTGTCGCTTGCCCACTCGATTCCCACAGCCGACAGTACCGCAAAGATCAATGCCCCGATGATGGGATTGGCTCCGAGGTAAAAGGCAATGCCCAGACCGCCAAACGAAGAGTGTGTGATGCCACCGGAAAGAAACACCATTCGGCGACACACAACATAAGTTCCTATGATGCCGCATGTTATACCCGACATAATAGCCGCCAGCAGCGCGTTGCTCAGATAACTGTATTGTATCAGGTCGTTGAAGAATTCCATTTTAACCCTATTAAGAAGCCCGAAAATAGTCCAAAAAAAATAGCACAATATTACTCAATTGCGCGCAAATTTACATTTTTTAATTCGAAAAGCGTGTACTTCCCCGTAGTTTTCGTAATTTCGCGCAAATAATAGTGGAACCAAAACTAATATGCAACGTAGAGTTAATTTTCATACACTGGGCTGTAAACTCAATTTTTCGGAAAGCTCGACGCTGGCGCGCGAATTTGAAGCCGGCGGATTTGCACGGGTTGCGCCCGGCGACGAGGCTGATATATGTGTGATCAATAGTTGCTCCGTGACGGAGCATGCGGATAAAAAATGCCGAAACCTGATTCGCAAACTGCACCGACGAAACCCCGATGCCATTATCGCTGTGACGGGATGCTATGCGCAGCTCAAACCGCAGGAGATAGCCGCAATAGAAGGTGTAGACATCGTTCTGAGTAATAACGATAAAGGAGATTTATATAAACATGTACTCGAGTTGTCAACAAAAGGCAAAGCACAAGTTTACAGTTGCGATACCGATGCACTTACCAATTTTTTTGCGGCCTTTTCGAGCGGTGATCGCACACGCGCCTTCCTGAAGGTGCAGGACGGTTGCGACTACAAATGTGCCTATTGCACGATCCATTATGCCCGCGGCTCGAGCCGCAATCTGCCCATTGCGGATCTGGTGGCCGAGGCGCGACAGATAGCTGCCGGCGGACAAAAAGAGATCGTCATTACAGGAATCAATACAGGGGATTTCGGACGGACAACGGGCGAGAAATTCATCGATTTATTGCGGGCATTGAACGCCGTGGAGGGGATCGAACGTTACCGTATATCTTCCATAGAACCGAACTTGTTAACTGACGAAATAATAACATTTTGCGCATCATCACCTAAATTTCAACATCACTTCCATATTCCGTTGCAAAGCGGCTCGGATGAGGTGCTCGGACGCATGCGCCGCCGCTATACGACGGCTGTATTTGCCGAACGCATCGCCTCGGTGCGTCGTTCCATGCCCGATGCCTTCATCGGCATCGACGTGATCGTAGGCTTTCCCGGCGAAACGGCGGCAGATTTTCAGTGCACCCATGATTTTTTGAGCAGGATAGCCCCTGCTTTTCTTCATATCTTTCCCTTTTCGGAGCGTCCCGGTACGCCGGCCATTGACCTGCCCGACAAGGTACAGGCCGCTGTTGCTACGCAACGGGTGGCCGATCTGGAGGCGTTGTGTGCCGATCTGCACGCTGCTTTTTGCCGCAAGGCGGTCGACACAGATGACGATGTGCTGTTCGAGAGTACGCGGCACGAGGGGATGATGTTCGGCTATACGGGCAAATACCGTCGGGTGAAGATCCCCTTCGACAAAGCGCGAATAAACAGTATATGCAGGGTACATCTGACTAAAATGGATGAAACACACGATTTGATAGGTGAATTTCGGGATTAATTTGTTATCTTTGTGACTAATAAAAGGAATGTAATATGACAGGTCTTCGCAAACGTGTAACGGTCGGATTTTTGAGCATTGTGTGTCTCTTGTTTGTGTCGGGGATGATCTCGTTTTTCGAGTTGAGTCAGCTGAGTAAGGTCACCGGTGAGATACTTCAAGCCAACAAACGGAACATCCAGTTGGCAAAACAGATGTTGGATGCCGCTGATGAGCAGAACATTGCGTTGATTCATCTTTCGGTCTTGGGGGATCGTTCCTACGACAGTCTCTGCCGCGTCAGCATGGAACGGCTGGAGAAGACCTTGATGCTGGCACAGAGTGAGGCGGTGGACAAATCGTTCCTCGACTCGCTGGCCTTTGCCACGACAGAGTTGCGGTTGCTGACCGATAATTACCTAACCTTTGGGGAAGATGTCCTTGTGGCCGATTCGTTGAAAGGCAAATGGTACAACAACGAGTACGAAGCATTGTACGGCAGACTCACCGCTGCCATCAAAAATTACATGACCTCGACACAAAGTTCGCTGGTACCGCGAGCCGAGCAGATGAAGAAAAATGCGTACCGCGCGGTGACACCAGTGTTGATTTCGCTGGTCGTGATGATCGCTATTGTACTGATGCTCTTCTATTTTATGACAATATATTGTGTGGATCCGATTGTAAAAATCAACAAGGGGTTGGGCGATTATCTGGCCTTCAAAATACCCTTCACGGTCAAGGCCGATTGCAAGGATGAAGTCGCCGAACTCAAAGAAAAGATAGAGAACTTGATTGCTATTTCGAAACAGACAAAAGCATAACAGGCAATGAGATTCAATGTAGTTTTGCGCTACGTGGGTGTAGTGATGCTCTTCATCTCGCTGTTCATGCTGTTGGCAGCGGCCATCTCCTATGTCAGTGGCCCCGATTCGTCGTTCTACCCGTTGTTACTGTCGGCATTGCTGACAGCATTAATGGGGGTGTTTCCCTTGATTTTCGTGGAAAAGGTGGAGCAGATGAACAACAAGGAGGGTTATTGTATTGTCGTGGGGTCGTGGCTGGTGGCCTGTGTGGTCGGCATGTTTCCCTACTTGATGTGGGGTGGCGAATTCAGTTTGGTCAATGCGTGGTTCGAGAGTGTTTCGGGATTTACCACAACGGGAGCCTCGGTGCTCAACGACGTAGAGATTCTGCCCCGTGGCTTGCAATTTTGGCGTATGTCGTCCACGTGGATCGGCGGCATGGGGGTCGTGATGTTTGCACTGGTGATTCTGCCCTCGCTGGGCAAGAATAAAATGATGCTCTCCAATGTGGAGCTCTCGCCACTGGCTAAGGATAACTATCGGTATCGGACACAGATGATTGTGCAGGTACTGTTGGTGGTTTATGTGGGACTGACGGCAGTCTCTACGGTGCTGCTCAAGATGGCGGGCATGAACTGGTTCGATGCCCTGTCGCACGCCATGTCGGCCTGCGCCACGAGTGGTTTCTCCACCAAAAATGCAAGTGTAGCCTACTTCGACAGTGCCATGATTGATACGATTTTGATTGGCACGATGGCTATTGCGGGTATCCACTTCGGATTGATATATGCCACTATTACAGGCAAACGCAACAATATTTTCCGCTCGGAGGTGACCCGTTACTATCTTGGCATGCTACTGATATGCAGTGTCTTAATTGCACTTAGTCTGTATTTTTCAGACATCTATCCCTCTTTTTTCACAGCATTCCGTTACGCTTCGTTCCAATTTGTGTCGTTGATGAGTACGTCGGGATTTTCTACGGCCGACACCAATCTGTGGACTTCGTTTGCGATCATTCTGCTGATGTTCGGAACCATTGTCTGTGCCTGTGCCGGTTCTACGGCAGGAGGTATGAAGATCAACCGCTTGGTGATGGCAGGTAAGATGATCCGTTCGAGTTTGCGGCAACAGCAACATCCCAATGCCATCATCCGTGTGAAGTTGGATGGGATCATGCAGGAAAACGAGGTGACCCATGCCGCCATGATCTTTATAGTGGCGTATCTGATGCTGATTTTGGCCGGAACGATTGTGAGCACGCTCTTTGGAGTCGATCTATTGACCAGTTTCTCCGGGGCAATTGCTTGTATTGGTAATGTCGGGCCGGGGTTTGGCATGGTTGGTTCTATGGATAATTACTCAGGTCTGCCTGAGGCCGTGAAAATTTCCAATACGTTTTTGATGCTATTCGGACGGTTGGAAATATTTGGATTAATTCAATTATTTTTTATTAAATGGTGGGTCTAATGTTACGTAAAATCTATGTTGCGATCTGCGCAACCCTATTTATCGTAAGCAACATGTCGGCACAGCAGGTTTCACCCCGCATTGCCGGTTTGGAGAAAAATGCGGAATATATGTCTTTGTTGCAGGAGGATGCGCATTTGCGAATACGCGAGGATTCGATGATTACAGCCGTGGAAAAAGTGCGTCTGCAATTCCGCGATGAGGTGGAGAACAGACCCATACACGCGAAAAAAATCATTACGCTCGAAGAGCAAATTTTTGCAATTCGCACAGCGAAAGGTCGGCTGATAGACAAAATCAATACGATTGAGCAAAATTGGGTGCTGAAAAATCTGGATGCACCGCAGCGACCACTGTCGGAAACGGTGACAGAAGGGGAAATCTCAAATATTCCCGATTCGCTGAAGGTACGTAATCTGGTCTACAACAGTTATTTCAAAGAGAATCTGTCGGCCAAAGATTACGAGGCTTTGTTGCGTGCGCAAAAACAGGAGTTGGCTGCAGTGGATTACGTGAACCGCTATTTTGCCAATCAGGGCGATATAGCGAAGGTCGCAGCACAATATGCCGCCACAGAGACAGAGGCTGAAGCCGGAGCGATCTATGGGAAATATCAGACGATGCAGGGTTTGAATAAAGTACTGAGCGATTCACTGGCACAAACATGGACCTATATATTTGATAACAAGAGTTATGTCTATGGCTACCTGCTCGATAAATGCGGGGAAGACACCATTCTGGCGCGGGAGGAAGAGCGACTCTCCGAGGTGGCGCAACAGCTGTCGGTGGCGCGGGGAAAATACGCTTCCGATGTGGTGACCGACTATTTTTTACGCAAAGCCGTTGTTGTGGATTACGAAACGGCTTTGGCCGAGATGTTGCGACTGGATGCTGCGAGAGATTCACTGAAAGGCGTGATGACTCAGTTGCAGGCCGTTGATTTCAAATTACCCCGTATTGATGTGGCAGAACGCTACTTCCTCGACTATGAACCGCTCTCATTCTCGCTGTCGCAATATAGTTCGCGGCATCCGATTCCTGAATGCAAAGTCTATCAAAACGGTACGATCTATCGCATTTTGCTCGGCTCCTATCAGACCAAACGTGCGGTGGCAACGTTCAAGGGCGTTGTGCCCCTCGGCTATTTGGTGAATGAAGAGAATCGTTGGAGTTACTATGCGGGCGGATTTCGCACAAAAACGGAGGCCGAGGAAGCACAACAACAGTTACTCAAAAAAGGATTTCAACGCCCTGAAATTGTGATGTGGACAGATGGTGCACAGAGAAACCTCTCTTCGGAATCTGCGAATGTCGTCTCGTATCGGGTGGAGATTGCGGGTGTGTCGGCGTTGTCCGATGAGGTGAAAGCGGCGATCACGACCACCGCGGAAGGGCTTGAACTTTCGCGTGTGGGGCAACAGTTGTTTGTTGTCGGGTTATTTACCGACAAGGCCGTGGCCGACAAGGTAGTGGAGGCTATTAAACAGGCAGATGGCTCATTGGAAATTAAAGTCGCTGAAATAACGGAATAAAAAGGACTCTGCCGTTTGCCTATTTTCGAAAATAAATTACTATCTTTCAACCAAACTATGAGGCAAAATCTTCTTCTATTCGAGTTGAATAGAAAAAATAGAACTTGAATTAATACTCACACCCTAACCTTTCTATCGATATGTTTTTCATCATCCTTCTAATTCTCTTTGGCCTGTTATTTTTGGTGGCTGAAATTGTATTGTTGCCCGGTGTGTCGATTGGTGCAATCCTATCTTTAGTGTGCTATGGCAGTGCCGTATACATCGCTTTTGTCGACTATGGAATGACAGCAAGTCTGATCGTGGTGGCAGTGGTGCTGGTGCTCTCCATTCTGGCGACCATCCTGTCGCTGCGGGCGAAAACATGGCAACGTTTCTCTTTGACCCAGAAGATCAACTCGTCGAGTATGACCATTCCGGAGCAGGAGAATGTAAAAATAGGCGATATGGGCATCACCGTGTCGCGTCTTTCTCCGATGGGCAAGGTCGAAATCGGAGGTAAAATCTACGAGGCTAAATCGGGTGGCGACTATGTTGATCCTAAGACGAATATCGAGGTGGTCGGGTTCGAAAATTTTAATGTAATAGTAAAAATAACTAAATAAAAATTGTTGATTATGGACGTACAAGCAGGTTTAATCATTCTGATCGTTTTTGTGAGCCTTTTCGCCGTATGGCTCTTGTTCTACTTTATTCCCGTGGGTTTGTGGTTCTCGGCATTGGTGTCGGGAGTGCGTATTAGCTTGCTGCAACTCATTCTGATGCGCTGGCGCAAGGTGCCGCCTTCAACCATTGTCTCCTCGATGATCGAGAGCACAAAGGCCGGACTAAGCCTCGACCCCAACGAATTGGAAGCTCACTATTTGGCGGGCGGTAACGTTTCGAATGTGGTGCATGCGCTGGTTTCGGCACAGAAGGCCAACATCATGCTTGACTTCAAGATGGCTACGGCAATTGATCTTGCGGGACGCGATGTGTTTGAGGCGGTGCAGATGTCGGTCAATCCCAAGGTTATCAATACCCCTCCCGTTGCCGCAGTGGCAAAAGACGGTATCCAGTTGATTGCCAAGGCGCGTGTCACGGTACGGGCCAACATCAAACAGTTGGTCGGCGGTGCCGGTGAAGAGACTGTGCTGGCTCGTGTCGGTGAGGGTATCGTGTCGTCGATCGGTTCGGCGGCATCGCATAAAATTGTACTTCAGAATCCCGATTCCATCTCCCGCGTTGTGTTGGAGAAGGGGCTGGATGCAGGTACGGCCTTTGAAATTCTCTCGATTGACATTGCCGACATTGATGTGGGTAAGAATATCGGTGCACAGTTGCAAATGGATCAGGCACAAGCTGATAAGAATATTGCTCAGGCGAAAGCCGAGGAGCGTCGTGCCATGGCTGTGGCTTTGGAGCAGGAGAACAAAGCCAAAGCACAGGATGCTCGTGCGAAGGTGATTCTGGCCGAAGCGGAGATCCCGCTGGCGATGGCTGAAGCGTTCCGCAACGGCAATTTAGGTATCATGGACTACTACAAGATGAAAAACGTCATGGCCGACACTTCGATGCGTGAAAATATTGCTAAACCGGAGAAAAAATAGCCGCTTCATCTCTGTTGCAAAACGCCGAACGATTGAATTGTTCGGCGTTTTTGCTTTGAAATCGAGGCATGACCAATCGGATCAAGCAGATGCCGATGGATCCGAAAGCCCTCGAGCCTGTCGAGAGGTCGCAAAGATTTTGAAAACACAATTCACGATCCTCGA
>JAVXCD010000036.1:0-12768 GCA_036659655.1 Alistipes sp. | reverse complement strand
GACAAGCTCGAGGATCGTGCATTGTGTTTCAAAGTCTTTGCGACCTCTCGACAGGCTCGAGGATCGTGTGAGTTTTTTGTATTACTGCAATAAAATAGTAACTTTGCCCCGTCTTTAGCATAAATGCTTCAAAAAATGGTGTGAAAAGAGTATGACAGCCCACCCACAAATAGTTGATCGGGACGAAAACCGAAACATTATTGACCGACTTCGTTCGGGCGATGAAGTTTGTTTTGACGCACTCTATCGCCGCTATTACAAAGCCCTGTGTGCCTACGCAACCCGTTTTGTAACCCCCATTCGAGCGGAAGAGTTGGTGCAGGACACCATGATGTGGGTCTGGGAAAACCGGACGACGCTGATTCCGGAGATGCCGCTCAAATCCCTGCTTTTCACCATCGTGAAGAACAAATCGCTCAACAGCATCTCGCACAACACCATAAAAAGCCGTGTGCTGAAGCAGTTGGCAGAACATTATGAGGAGGAGTTTGACGACCCGGATTTGTACATGGAGAGTGAGTTGATCAATCGCTTCACAGAGACTCTTCGCAAGATGCCGGTCGATTTTCAACAGACGTTCCGCATGCACCGCTTAGAGGGCATGTCCCACAAAGAAATTGCCGAGCAGTTGCATGTGTCGCCACAGACGGTGAATTATCGGATTGGACAGACAGTTAAATTGTTACGTGATGAACTGAAGGACTACTGGCCCGTGCTCATCGTTCTCTTGGGTGCAGACCTCTCTTAAAATTCAAAAAATAATGAGTTTTCAATTAGTAATCCGTGCAGATGGATTGTATTACTATGTAGATAAGTGAATAAAATGACACAAGATCAAATCAACGAAGAGGTTTTAGTCTCCTACCTGAATGGAGAACTCTCCGCTACGGATGCTGCCGAAGTGGAAAAATGGTACGATGCGTCGTCGCAGAATCAGAAGATACTCGGACAAGTCTATTATATATTGTATATAAACGACCGCATCAATGCCACAACGGCTATCGATGTGGAGCAATCACTCAAGTTGCTCAAGAAACGGATGTCTGCCCGCCGCCGCAACCCGATGCACACGTTCCACCGCATGGCGTGGAAAGCCGTGGCTGCCGTGGCGATGACCGCAGCACTAGTTTCGGGTATTTGGGTCACAGCTTCGCTCTCGGAGCGGATCTCGCGCCCCTGCACCGTGATGACGCAACTGGGCGAACGCTCTCAGGTGGTGCTGCCCGACGGTTCGAAGGTGTGGCTCAACTCGTGCAGCCGTGTAGAGTTCCACGCCTCATTGTTTTCGCGTGAGCGTCACGTGTCCATGACCGGTGAGGCCTATTTCGAAGTGCATCACGACAAAAACTCTCCCTTTACGGTCAGCACAAATGGACTTGATATAGAGGTGCTGGGTACGAAATTCAATATTCGTAACGATGAGGATAAGCATCTGGTCACCACGGTGCTGCTCGAGGGTTCGGTACTGGCGCACCCTACCGATTCGGATGTCCCCTCGGCACGTATGCGTCCGTCGCAGCAACTGGCGTTCAACACCCAAACTCAACACATGCACCTGAGCAGTTCCGACACGGCCGAGCGGTCGATCAATTGGATCGACGGACGGTTCCAGTTTGAACAGAGCACTTTCGAGGAGATTGTTGCCGAACTCAAACGCTACTACAACGTGGACATTCGCTTTATGGATGCGAAGTTGAAGAACGAACGGTTCTCCGGTGATTTCAAAGTTGAGGATGGCATCTACCACATTATGTCGATCCTGCAACTGACCTACAAATTCCACTACAAGATCGACCGAAATGATATTTTACTATACGCAAACTAAATCTTAAAATCGTTCTTTGCCTATGATGTAACACAAAACCAACCTACCGTTTCACCCGCTGTAAAAGGCGGTATGTACAAACAAAAAACTATTCAAACCAAACCTAAATTATTACCAATGAAACAAAACAACCATGGAACAGGATGGAGGGCCGGTCTCTCCACATGTTGTCGGTGTCTGTTATTCATCTCGGTTCTGTTGTTCTCCTGTTTGGGGACAAAGGCCGTAGCGCAGACTGCCACACCCCGCGTTAGCGTCGAAGTCCAAGACGCGGCCATCACCAAAGTATTCCAGGCGATCCAACAGCAGACGAATTATTCAATCGTCTACAACACCTCGGATATTAATCCCGCGCTCCAAGTGAGCATCCAAGCCAAGGACATGACCCTTTCGGCCTTGTTAGACAAACTTTTTGCCGGCACGGGAATCTCTTACACGATCAAGGATCAGCACGTTGTACTCTCCAAGAAAACAACTCCTGCTGCCTCCGCAACCAAAGGTGGCGGCGTGTCGGGTACGGTGAAAGATGAGAAAGGGCAAAACCTGATCGGCACCACAATCCTCATACAAGGTACCACGACCGGTGCCGCAGTGGATGGTGAGGGTAACTTCTCGCTTCCCACGGCCAAGGCCGGGGACGTATTAGAGGTGTCACTCATCGGCTATACACAACAAAATATACCCGTTACGGGGCGCGGACCGCTGCACATCGTTCTGCGTGAGAATAATGCCATGCTGGATGCCGTTGTGGTAACTGCCCTCGGTATCAAGAAAGCACAAAAATCACTGACCTATAACGTACAGGAGGTCTCCGGATCACTGGTCAACACGGTCAAGGATGCCAACTTTGTCAACACCCTTTCGGGCAAGGTCGCAGGTCTTCAGATCAACGCCAGTGCTTCGGGTGCCGGCGGTTCAACCCGCGTGGTGATGCGTGGTGTAAAATCCATCAATGGCAATAACAACGCGCTCTATGTGATTGACGGTATTCCGCTGCCCAGTTTGCGCTCGGCGCAGACTTCGGGCGTTTATGAAACCCCTGATGGTGGTGATTTCGAGGGTATTGCCAACCTCAACTCGGAGGATATTGAATCCATGTCGGTTTTGTCTGGTGCAACCGCAGCAGCTCTTTACGGTTCGCAGGGTGCCAACGGTGTGATTCTCATCACCACGAAGAAAGGCAGCGAAGGCAAAGTGCGTGTGAACTACTCGAACAGCACGATTTTTACGGCACCTTTTGTGATGCCGAAATTTCAAAATACCTACGGAACAGACATCAACAGCCCCTCGATGAGTTGGGGTGAGAAGTTAGCCACCCCCAGTTCTTACGATCCGAAAGATTTCTTCCAGACCGGATTCAACGAGACCAACTCGGTCAGTGTCATGGCCGGTACGGAGCGCAACCAAACCTATTTTTCGGCCTCTTCGGTCAATGCGCGTGGTATTATTCCCAACAACGTTTACAACCGTTACAACTTCTCGGTGCGCAACACCTCTGTATTGATCAAAGATAAGTTGACACTCGATTTGGGTGCTACTTATATGCACCAATACGATCGTAATGCACTGGTGCAGGGTATCTATCACAACCCCCTGATCGGTTCTTATCTGTTCCCGCGCGGTGATGAAATCAGTAAATACAAAGTTTATGAGCGTTACAACGCAAGTAAGCAATACAGCGAGCAGTTCTGGGGTCTCGAATTTATTAACGGTGTGGAGAACCCTTATTGGGTGACAAACCGCGAGTTGTTTGAGAATACGGCACAACGCTACACCTTCAACGCCACCCTGAAATGGAATGTCAACGACTGGTTGAGCTTCACGGGTCGCGTACGTTCCGACAACATGGCGATGAACTATACTCGCAAGATTTCGGCTTCGTCCAATACGTTGTTCGCATCTGAGTATGGTAACTACCTCAATCACAAACTCAATCACAACAACCTCTATGCCGATGCGTTGATGAGCATTGATAAGTCGTTCTTCGAAAATGCGCTCTCACTCCAATTCAACTTGGGTGCCAGCATCGTAGATGATAAGAACTCGCGCACAGGGTACGAAGGTGATTTGGCCGGTCTGCCTAACAAGTTTACATTCAACAACATCGTGAGCAGCGATCTGAATACAGCCCCGATGCAAGAGGATTATCATGATCAGAATCAGGCGATCTATGCCACGTTGCAGTTGGGTTATAAAGGCATGCTCTATGTGGATGCAACCCTTCGTAATGAGTGGGCTTCGCAGCTGGCCTTTACCGATAAACTCAATATCTTCTATCCGTCGGTAGGTATCTCGGCCGTCATCTCTTCGATGGCAGATCTCTCGAAAGCCGGTATCTCCTTCTTGAAAGTGCGTGGTTCTTATGCTGAGGTCGGCAATGCCCCTGAGCGTTATATTACCGGCCGTAACTATGGCATCGCTGGAGGTACAATTACCTCTGAGACCCATGCGCCGGCCTCCTACCTGCGTCCGGAGCGTACCAAATCGTTCGAGGTGGGTCTGAATGCCAAGTTCCTCGGGAACAAATTCTGGTTGGATGCCACCTATTACAACACGGACACCTACAACCAACTGTTCCTCTACGATGCACCTCCGAGTTCGGGTTACAAACAGGCTTATCTGAATGCCGGTAAGGTTAATAACTGGGGTATTGAGGCTGTCGTAGGTTACAAAAATAAATGGCGTGACTTCTCGTGGTCCACAAATTTCAACTTCTCGTTGAACCGTAACAAAATCGAAGAGTTGGTTCCCGAAGGTACCATTGACCCTGTCACGGGTGCTGTGGTGTCGCTGACGGAAGTGAACATGGATTTCGGTGGCTATCGCGCAAAACTCAAACAGGGAGGCTCGATTGGCGACTTTTATGTGACAGGTCTGAAAACCGATGACCAAGGCAAAGTCTATGTAGATCCCAATGGCGGCACAGTTACAACCGACCCCAACACATGGATCTATGCCGGCAATACCGAAGCCCGCTACCGTATGAGTTGGAACAATACATTCTCGTATAAAGGTGTCACCCTCGGCGTATTGATTGACGCTCGTATCGGTGGCCGCGGTGTCTCGGTGACGCAGGCTTTGATGGATCGCTTCGGTGTGTCGCAGGCTTCGGCTGATGCGCGTGAGGCCGGTGGCGTTCAGATCTCCGAAAATCAGATGATCTCCGGCGTAAAGGACTTCTACAACAACTCCGGTGACGGTATGGGAATGATGTCGCAGTATATTTACAGCATGACTAATGTGCGTCTGCGTGAACTTACATTGGGTTACGATCTGCCATCGAAATGGTTTGGCAACAAAGTAGCCGCTACGGTTTCTCTGGTGGGACGTAACTTGTTTATGTTCTATAACAAAGCACCGTTTGATCCTGAGTCCACCGCCTCAACAGGCACCTATTATCAGGGATTAGACTTCTTTATGCAACCGAGTGCACGCACGATAGGTTTTAGTGTAAGACTCCAATTCTAAAATGACAACACACATGAAAAAATTCATATATAAAACAAAAATTTGTCTGGGAATTGCAGCGGTATTTGCGCTGACGGTCTCCTCCTGCACAAGTGGGTTCGAAAATTTCAACACCGACCCCAATTCGGCACAGACAATCGATAAGACGACCTTAATCACAACCATGGAGTTGGATGCCGCTTATCCCACTACGGGTGAAACCACTGTGCCGGTGAACCGCTATCAGACCGGCTGGAACCTGCTGGCCGACCACTATGCCGGTTACATGGCTTGTGCCAACCACTTCGAGGGCGGTAATTGCCCGATGATCTATAACTTGTCAAACACGTGGAGCAATACCGTGTTCGAGATCGCTTTCACACAGGTGATGCCCGCATGGTTGCAATTGAACATTGCCCACGAAAAAGGGCAAATCACCAAAGAGACGATGGCTCTGGCCGATATTCTCAAGGTGCTGACACTTCATCGCGCCAGTGATATGTACGGTCCGCTGCCGGTGTTGAAATTCGGCGAGTCGCGCAATCCCTACGATTCGCAGGAGGTGCTCTACAACTATTTCTTCGAGACCCTCAATAAGTCGATCACCACATTAAAAGCGTTTGTTGCCATCACTCCCGATGCCAAACCACTGGTGAAGGTCGATGCCATCTACGGTGGTGACTTCAATAAATGGTTGAAATTTGCCAATTCGCTCAAATTACGTCTGGCGATGCGTGTTCGCTACGTAGCACCCTCGTTGTCATCTCAATATGCGCAGGAGGCACTCACCGACGGAGTTATCACAGCCGTTGAGGACAATGCGCTACTCCAGAATTACAGACAGTACACGATCAACAACCCCCTTGAGATGCTCTGGAACTCCTACAATGATGCCCGCATGGGTGCTTCAATGGACTCCTATCTGAATGGCTATGAAGATCCCCGTGTGGCAAAAATGTTCCAAGTTGCCAAGATTCAAGGTGGTGGATTCCACGGTGTCCGCAATGGATTAGGCTCCACCGAGCAGAAGTTCTACACCAAGATGTCGGCACCCAACATTGCGGCCAATACCCCCATGCGCTGGCTGTTGGCATCGGAAGTTGCCTTCTTGAAGGCTGAGGTGGAACTGACCAAGGGTAATATTGCCGGAGCCGAGACCAACTACAAAGAGGGTATTCGTCTCTCTTTTGTGGAGAATGGACTCTCGAGTGGTGACGCGGCTGCGTATGCTGAAAAGACGAACACGCCCGCAAACTTTACCGACGTATCTGAAAATCCGGGACAACCCGGCAGCACCAGAGCACTGGGAAAAGTGTCTATTAAATGGGCCGGAGACGGCAATGAACTGGAGCGAGTCATCACCCAGAAATGGATTGCGCTGTTCCCCAACGGCATGGAAGCATGGGCTGAGTTCCGTCGCACGGGATTCCCCAAGATTTTCCCCATCCAAAGCAATAGTGCCGATGCGGGGATCAACAAGAACACACAGATTCGCCGTATGGTCTTCCCAAAAGCCGAGTATGCAAACAACGCAGGTGCGGTGAATGCAGCAACTCGTCTGCTGGGTGGTCCCGACAACGGAGGAACGAAACTTTGGTGGGATAAGAAATAATACGGAACAGACACAAACGTAAAACTAAGACAGTATTATGAAAAACAGATTAATATATATTGTGTTGCTGCTGGCCTGCATCCCGTTCTTCTATGCGTGCGAGCAAGAGACAACGCCCGAATCCATTCGGATCCAACATCCGGATGACCAGTCACCCATTCTTCGTGACGATGCTTATTATGCGCGGTTGCGTGCCTACAAACTGACCGATCACAAGAAAGCGTTCGGCTGGTACGGTTCGTGGACAGCCATCGGTTCAACCGAGCAAAGCCGTCTGAGCAGTGCCCCCGACTCCATGGATATTATCTCCATCTGGAGCCAATGGCACAGCCTGAATCAGGCACAAATTGCCGACAAGGCCTTTGTGCAGAAAATCAAAGGAACCAAGGTGGTGATTTGTATCTCTGCGCGGGACGTGCCTGCTGAGTTCAAAGAGGACGGCAAGATTACCGATGCGGCACTTGCCGCTTATGCCAAAGCATGGGGCAAGGATTCGATGGATAAATACGAATACGACGGTATCGACATCGATTTCGAGATGGCTATTGACCACCAAGGACCGCTGAATACTACGCCGGGTGCTTTCAAGAAATTTGCACAGCAACTAAGCCAATACATCGGCCCTGCATCGGGTACGGGTCGTCTGTTCCTGATCGACGGTAACATTGATATGCTGGATCAGGGCATTGCAGAACTTTGTACGTATGCCGTTTCGCAGGCTTACAACAGTAGCCGTGCCAGTGATTTGGACTACCGGACGACTTCAAGTGCCCGTTCCGGTTGGAAAGCCGAGCAAATTATCTTTACCGAGAATTTCGAGTCGCTCTGGCAAAGTGGTGGTGCAAATTACACCAATGCGAAAGGTGAAAGTATGCCCTCGCTGCTGGGTATGGCCGATTATGCCAAAACAAGTAAATCTGCCGGTTTCGGTTCGTATCACATGGAGTATGAGTATGGCCACAAGGACATGCCCTATAAATACATGCGCCGTGCTATCCAACTGGCCAATCCTGCCCCCAAAGGCGACTACACCAAGAACCTCGTGAGTATCAATGAGGCCGGGGAACAACCCTTCACCATTACGCTCTTCCCCTCTGGAAAAAGTGACGGAGAGGCTCCAAAGATCGAAACCACATTGACCGCCAGTTTGTCATCGGTACCCAGCACCGAGACGAACATTGCGCTCAAGGTTGACAACAGCCTGATTGCCCCCTACAACGACTACAATTACACCGAATACCAGTCACTGGATCCGGCTCTTGTGACCATCTCGGCACCACTTCATTTTGCGGCAAAAGCTCTGGTTACCGATGCTCCTGTGACCGTAAGTATTCCCGACTTCTCGACCATCAAAGACGGTGAATATATGGTTCCGATCGTCGTCGATTTCTCGAACAATCCGCAGTTCTCAATCAACACCAACAAGAATGTCAAATATCTGATCATCAAGAAACAGACTGTTCAGAATGAAGTTTCGATTGTGGGGGCAAATGTACTCGCCAATACTGTTGTGGCTATTCTTGCAGACGGGACAATTGCTGGTACTGTGCAGAAAAATATTTCAGCCACACTCAACTACAAGGCATCGGAAGCAACATCATTCTCGTTGGTCGTTGACCAAACCCTTATCAGTGCCTACAACACGCTCCACGGAACGAACTATGGCGCAGTTGCTGCTGCCGATATCACGTTGACCTCTCCCATTACGGTCAACAAAGGCGAGAAAACCACTTCGACAGCCTCTGTTTCGATGGCCAATCCCAACAAATTGCCCGCCAAGGAGTCGATGATTGCCGTGCGTCTCGACGTGAAGAAGGAGCAGATTGACTATGTTGCTAATGAAAAATTCGAGGTTTTTTATCTGCTGATTTCGCAAAAAGAGACCAATATCGAAGAGGGTGTTACCTCCATTGACGGCACACCAATTGCCGATATGAGCGGCTGGGGCTACTCGGTCGATGGTTATACCTCAGGATTGACGGAAAACAATATGTTTAACGGTAACAACACTGAATTAGGCTGGTATAGTTCGGAACTCGGTATGTACACGGTCAACGTCGACATGGCCAAATCGCAGCACATCATCGGCTGGCGGATGAGTCCAATTCTCGGCGATGCGGGTTACACAGTACTTCGGCTCTATAACATCCAGACCAGTGTCGATGGCAAGACTTGGACAAGGCAGTCATACACAGACGTTGTTGCCATAGGCGCGGTTGTCAACCGCTGGCAGTATGTGAAATTCATCAAACCGGTCGATTGCCGTTACGTACGTATGCAGTATAACAATGCTGCAGGCAGTTCAAGCAACGGCTGGATCGGTTGCTGTGAGTTTAATGCCATCACACCGAAAAACTAAATTATGTCGGATTTACTTAATTCAGTAAAATTATGAAACTAAACTATTTAATAGCCTCTCTTGCACTCTTGTCAACCCTTGTGGGATGTCAGGATGCTATAGAGTACACCCCGTCGATCTATATGGCGGAAGCCCAAGTGGAGCCGGCAAAGACCATTACCATATATGAAGTAGGCGAAAAAGCAAAATGCTCGGTAGCCTCATCGGTCGTTGTCGAAAAAGATGTCCATGTCTCGTTGGAAATATGTCCCGAATTGCTGGATGCCTACAACACAAAATATGGTAAAACGTGTCAGTTGCTCAGTGCCGACAGTTATGAATTTTCTAAAAAAGAGGTGACCATTGCTGCCGGCGGAAACATCTCGGACGCAGCGGAGATTTCGATCACCAAAGCACTCGCACCGGGTACGTTCTACTGTTTACCCGTGCGCATCGTGAAATCTGACGGTACGTTGGCGATCCTTGAACCTTCGCGTACGTTGTTCCTTATTTTCCGCGTTCCGGTGAAGAGCAAAGCTGTGTTCATCGGTGGTGCCAACAAGTACATTGTGCCCGGATTCCACATCAATCCCAAAATGGGAGAGGTGAATCTGGCCGCGTTGCCCGAATTGACGCTGGAGTGCCGTGTGTTCGTCAAGACCTTCACCACGCATGACCCGTATATCAGTTCTGTGATGGGACTGGAGGGTAATGTCTGTGTCCGTTTTGGTGATGTGAAAATCGGATACGATGTACTTCAGGTATGCAAAGGCGATTATCAACCTGCAGCCATCAGCACACCTTGTGTGACGGGAAAGTGGTATCATGTGGCTGCCGTGTGGTCTTCGACCTCTTTGAAAGTCTATATCGACGGCAAATTCATCACTGAGACGAAAAACCAAGGTGAGAAGGTGGATATTTCGGAGTTGCAGGAGTGGAAAGGCAACAGCGCTTTGGGATTTGCACTGGGAGCCGGCTCAAACTACAACAGCAACCGTCCGCTCAATGGTTACTTAGCGGAGGCTCGTGTGTGGACGCGTGCGCTGACTACCAGCGAACTGGCCAACATCAAAGACCTTGTGATTGTCGATCCGAAATCACCCGATCTGCTGGCTTACTGGAAGATGAATGTGGCAGAGCCGACAACGGAGACCTTCCCTGTTTTCTCTCAGTATTGGAGAATCAAGAACAAGATTGTGGATCAGACCGGTCACGGATACGATGCTTACGGCATGTCGGCTGCCCCCACGTTCTTAGATGCTACGTGGTAGTATGAACCGGTTGTAAATTAGTTTAAGGCAGACGGCTTGCAAGCCGTCTGCCTTTTTTGTTAACTTTGTCCTACCAATATCTTACAAATGAGAAAAATTCATTTATCGCTCGTTGCCGTTGCACTTTTCTGCTGCTCTTGCGCGCAGGTACACCCCTCGACAACCGGCATCATTCCCATTCCCAGACAGGTGGAGTGGCATTCCGGTCAATTTGAACTGACCGATACCTTGTATTACTCGTCGGATTTGTCGGGCAGGGAGGCTGCCGATCTCGAAACGTGGATAAAGTCCGCACCGATGACCCTGGTGGCTGCGGACGATCCGAGCCATGCGACCCTGCTGCTGTCGTGCGAGGGCGAGGGCCCGGCTGAGAGTTACTCGCTCCGTGTGGGACGGGATAAGATCGCGATCACGGCACCCGAAAGCACCGGTGTTTTCTACGGACTGCAATCACTCATGCAACTGGCCGATCATTTCGGTTACCGCATTCCTGCCGTTCAGATTGAGGATGCACCCCGCTTCGGCTACCGTGGTCTGATGCTCGATGTGTCGCGTCATTTCCGCAGCAAGGAGTTTGTCCTCAGGCAGCTTGATTTGATGGCGCGCTACAAACTCAACCGTTTCCACTGGCACCTGACCGACGGTGCCGGCTGGCGCATCGAGATCAAGAGTCATCCCGAACTCACCGACATCGCGGCATGGAGACCCTATCCCGATTGGGCGGGTTGGAATTTCGGTGGTAAAAAATACTGCCACCGCGACGACCCCAAGGCTCAAGGAGGGTATTACACACAGGAAGAGATTCGTGAGGTGGTGGAATATGCTCGCCAACGTCACATCACCGTCATCCCCGAAATAGAAATGCCCGGGCACAGCGAAGAGGTGCTGGCTGTCTATCCCGCACTTTCGTGCAGTGGCAAGCCCTATGTGGACTCGGATATTTGCATCGGCAACGAGGCAAGTTTCCGCTTGTTGACGGAGGTGCTTACCGAAGTGATGGAGCTCTTTCCGTCCGAATATATCCACATCGGTGGTGACGAGGCGACCAAGAGCAGTTGGCCGGCATGTCCCAAATGCAAGGCTCTCATGCAACGCGAGGGCATGAAGAGTGTGGACGAACTGCAAAGTTATCTGGTGCATCGCGTGGAGGAGTTCCTCCAGGCGCACAATCGTCGCCTGTTGGGCTGGGACGAGATTTTGCAGGGCGGACTGGCTCCCAACGCCACCGTCATGTCGTGGCGCGGCACAGAGGGCGGCATCGAGGCGGCACACTTAGGCCATCACGCCATTATGACCCCCTCGAATTACTGCTACCTTGATTTCTGTCAGGACGATCCCACACGGGAACCGGCCGCGGCCGCGGCCTTTCTCACCTTGAGCACCGCTTACTCCTACGATCCGGCACCCGATTCGCTGGGACATGCCGTCACGGAGATGATTCTGGGTGTGCAGGGCAATCTCTGGTGCGAGCACGTACCCACGGATGCCCACGCCGAGCACATGCTTTGGCCCCGGATGCTGGCTATCGCTGAGGTGGGGTGGAGTCAACCTGCAAACAAAGATTTTGATGACTTCCACGCGCGGGCACTGAGTGCCGTGGAGTGGATGCAGGAGCGCGGCTACTCCCCATTCGACCTGAAGAATGAAGTTGGACCTCGCCCCGAATCATGCGACACGCTCCGCAGCCTCTCTACGGGTAAGCCGGTGATTTATCACACCCCATACAGTCCGAAATACACGGCTGCCGGGAGTAAATCACTCACCGATGGGTTGCGTGGCGACTGGAACTATGGCGATCACCGCTGGCAGGGCTGGCTCGATACGGATGTCGATGTGGTGGTGGATCTTGGGGCTGTACAGCCTCTTCAACGCATTTCTGCTGACTTCATGCAGGGATTCTATGCCGATATCTGGATGCCAAAAACGGTTGAATTCTCGGTCTCCGATGACGGGAAAGACTATCGCTTTCTCACCTCGGTGGCCAATGATTTGCCGTTCGAATTCAAACAAGATCGTTATAAAAATTTCGGCTGGGAAGGTCCTGTCAATGCCCGCTATGTGCGCATGGTTGCGCGACACAACGGACACAAAGGGGGTTGGATCTTCACCGATGAAATCGTGGTGGAATAAACAGTTGTATTTTTGGGATTTTGTCGGCACACCTCGGACTTTTTTGTTCGGGGTGTGCTGCTTTCAACAACTTGCCATTTGATGTGCTACTGCTATTTAGAGTAGATATATTTTAGAAGCTGTTTTAAATTTATTAATCACGTTC
>JAVXCD010000035.1:8707-12798 GCA_036659655.1 Alistipes sp. | reverse complement strand
CCTGTTTTTGTTCTGTAAATCCGATTTTAGCGAGCTAAATGAAGATTTATAGGACGAAAACTGGGGCGAAAAGAGCCGAAAAGAACAAGATTAATAAATTTAAAACAGCTTCTAAATCTCCTCGTCCTCCACAGCATTGAACTTCTCGTTCACCCGTTTGAACATTTTGGCCAAGAATCCGGGTTTAGGCTCCGACGGCTCCTCCGATTCATCGTTTTCGTCTTCTGCCTTCGCAGGCTGTTCGGATTTAACCTCCGACTTGGCAGTCGGACGATACAAGTCGGAGTTCGATTTGGAAGCGGACGGAATAAAGAGTGAAGACCGAGACAACGCTCCGGTTTCGCGCTCTGTGAGAGAGCCTTGACCAGCCCCACGCAACAAAATACCCACCACCGTAGCATAAGCCGGATTAGCGACCAGCGTTTTCGCCTCGTCACTCAAACCCACCTCCGCAGCGGCAATGCGCACATCCATACCCGTCACGCGACGGAAAAGTTCGTCTATGTCTTTCAACTGAGCCGAACCGCCCGTCAACACAATACCGTAGGCCAGTTTCGCGCCGTAACCGGAGTCTTTGATCTCCTGCAACACAAACTCCGCGATGTCGGTGACACGCGCCTCGATCACCGTGGCCAGATTGCGCAACAGAATGTCTTTGGCCTCCTTGCTGGTGCGCCCGCTCACACGAATGAGTTTGTTGTCGGGCGCCAAGTCGGTGATGGCCGAGCCGTATTTTCGTTTCAGATTCTCCACATATTTTTCCGGAACACTCATCGAGCGAATGTCCCTATTAACTGACGATGCACCCATGGGGATGGTCGCCACATAACGCACCACATTGCGGAAATAAACTGTCACGTCGGTGGTGCCGTCACCGATGTCGATCACAGCCACACCCTCCTCTTTCTCGTCCGAAAGCAACACCGCTTCGGGGGTGACCAGTGTGTTGGGATAGATCGCCGCAAGGCGTATGCCCAGTCGTTTGAGTGCCATATCCAGCCGTTGCATCGGCGTTTTCTGGCAGAGAATAAAGTTGAAGGTCGACGATAGTTTCTTGCCGAACGAGCCAACCGGATTTTTCACCTCCTGATTGTCGTCAACCATGTAGTTCTGAGGCACACGCTCCATGATGGTTTCATCGTCCGGAGCTTGCACATTACGCATGCGGTCAAACAGCGTGTCGACATCTTTTTGGTTGATCCCATTTTCGGGATCGAATGTGAACACATGATCTGTGTGACGTGCACAACGCACGAAATCACCTGAGATGCCGGCATAAGCCTCTGTAATGTGGATGCCAAGTTCCGTCTCAATCTCCGACACGGCCTCTTTAATCGCTTTGCTCACCGATTCGATGTTCTCGATTTTCCCCGCAGTTACGCCCTCCACAGGTTTCGAAACGACAGCCACAATGTCCATGTCCCCCTCGGTGGTCTTGGCTCCGACAGCAACTACGACTTTTGATGTCCCAAGATCGACAGCTATTGTATAACTCTTCTTTTCCACTCTTATAATTATTTCTTGCAGACCACTTGGTCTTTATATTTTACATTTATGGTGCGATACTCCTCCCAGCCGAATTTGTTGAAGCCGTTACGGTAAAAATGCAGCAACTTGTCAAACTTACACTGCACCGCTTCGGCGTTTTCTATTTCACCGAAGAGAATCGCATGATTTCCGCTACGTGGGATAAGTGTCAGATCCAGTGCACCGCTTGCGGTTGTAGTCGCTACAATTTGCACCACCTCGGATCGCCAAAAATCATTTTTCTCCACGAACTCTACAAAGATAATGAGTTTCGAGAAATCTTCGCAACTTTTTTCAAACTTTTTTTGCTTCAATCGCTCTTGCTGCTGCAACTCCGAAATCCGATCAATCTCCGCTTGCACCCGTTGCGCCTCGTAACGGTATTTTTTGCGTAGTTGCTCCCGCTTCAGCCGCGTTTCGGCCGATCGTTTATCAAATGCAAGACTGCTCTCGAACCACTGTGGTTTCACCCGCATGCGTCGTATTTTCAGCCTGAGTTTCTCATTTTCACGTTCACGCTTATAAAACGGATATTTCTGCTTTTCGATTTCAGCAATGCGCTCATGGGTACGTCGTATTTCATTATTGAGACATTGCTGTATCGACCCGGTGTAGGCCGAGGGGAAAGGCGGTTGATAGGAGCCGGTGACCACAGGCATATAAAGCGCCGAGAAGGGCGGGGTTTGGAACACAAAACCTTCGGCTGTAACGTAAAAATCGACACTGTCTGTGAGTAATCTCAGGCAAGGTCGCCGCTGGCTGATCTCGATCCGCAGATCCCCCACATACGACACATACGCCTCCACGTGATCTACAAATCCATTGCGCGCAATCATTCGCTCCAGCCCTGCAAGATCCACCTGATTGGTGTGGGCTCCAATGGTTCGAATACCGCTGTTCTTAATCCACCCGCGCACCATGGGACTCGACACCAGACGACCCTGCGACTGGCTGTCGACAATGGCGATCGACAGACTCTTCACCGTCTGCAACGCCCGTTGCTGACGCACCATCAGGCTTGCATAGACAACATACGCACCCACCCCACCCCACAGCAAGGTCAGCAACGTATATTTCAGTATTTTAAGAAGTGTCTGTTTCATCCTATTTTAGGAACTGTTCTATGCTTTTAGTTTTAGTTTTTCTGCAATTGCCTCGCAGCAGGCATCTATGTTACCCGCACCGAAACTCACCACCACATCCGTCGCCATGCCGGCCACCCGATCGGCCAATACGCCCCTTTCGACCGTTACACACGGCACAGTCACCCTGTCGGCAATGATCTGACTTGTCACCCCCTCAATCGGCTCTTCACGAGCCGGGTAGATCGGCAACAGCACCACCTCGTCGGCCAGCGACAAGGCCGCGGCAAAATCCACATACAGATCCCGCGTGCGGGTGTAGAGGTGCGGTTGAAACAAGGCGGTAACCCGGCGACCGGGGAACATTTTCTTCACCGAGGTAATCGTGGCCGAGAGCTCCTGCGGGTGGTGCGCATAGTCGTCCATATAGACCTGCTTCGGTGTATTTACATAAAACTCGAAACGTCGCTTCACGCCCGTAAACGAAGCCATAGCGGCACGTAATTTCACCTCATCCAGCGGTTTCCCATCCGCCTTGGCCGCGCACCACATGGAAGCCACAGCGGCCACCGAGTTTTCGATATTCACCCAGCCCGGAACCCCCAGCGTGCAACCTTCGATCACCCCCTCCGGCGTGACGATATCGTAGCGGTAATGCCCCCCGTCGCACAGAGCAACGTTGGTTGCGTGAAAATCGCACTTCTCCTCGTAAGCATAGCGATAAACCGTGATCTCGGCGTTGTCGATCACAATATCGACCCCCTGTTTGATGATCAGGTATCCGCCCTTTTTGATCTGACGCACAAATTGCGAAAAAGCCTCTTTCACCGCCTCATGCGTGCCGTAGATGTCGAGGTGATCCGCATCGGCCGCTGTCACCACCGCCACATCGGGGTACAGACGCAGGAACGAACGATCAAACTCGTCGGCCTCCACCGCCAGTCGGTCACCCCGTCCGAGCACCAAATTGCTCTCGAAATTTTTGGAGATGCCGCCCAGAAAAGCACTGCCCTCACCGGCAACCTCGCGGTTGAGCCATGCGATGAGTGTCGAGGTGGTTGTCTTGCCGTGCGTACCCGATACAGCCATCACATATTTTCCTTGTGAAAGATAGCCCAACATCTGCGAACGTTTCACAATCTCGAACCCGTGATGCCGAAACCACGTCCACTCACTGTGGTCGTGCGGCACCGCCGGTGTGTAAACAACGATGGTTGTTTGCGGATTGCGGAATTCGGCTGCAATCTGCTGCACATCATCCTCATAGTGGATATCGGCTCCCTCTGCCGTCAACGCTGCTGTCAAGTGCGACTCCGCGCGATCGTAGCCCCCCACGCGTTTACCCTCGTGCAGAAAGTAGCGCGCCAAGGCACTCATTCCGATGCCGCCGATGCCCAAAAAATAGATATTCGAAAATTCCATGTTATCCAATTATTTTTTAGAACCTGTTTAAATTTATTACCGAAGTTATTTGAAAACTAT
>JAVXCD010000035.1:4047-8697 GCA_036659655.1 Alistipes sp. | reverse complement strand
ATGAGGATTTACAGGACGAAAACTGGGGCGAAAAGAGCCGAAAAGAACAAGATTAATAAATTTAAAACAGCTTCTTAAAACAACTTCTCAATTTCCATTACAATTTGCTCTGCAGCGCGAGGGGTTGCCAACTGCTCGATGTTCTCGCTCAACTTGCGCAACAACGCCTTGTCTTTCAAACTTTTCACCGCGTAGTCCATTCCGCTCTCCGTTGCCTCGACATCCCGGATCATCAGCGCAGCACCCTTGTCAACCAAAGCCTTTGCGTTCTTGGTCTGATGATCCTCCGCCACGTTGGGCGAGGGAACAAAAATCGTCGGCTTGGCAACCAGACACAACTCCGAGACCGTTCCCGCGCCACTGCGCGAAATCACAATATCCGCCGCCGCATAGGCATAATCCATGCGTTCGATGAACGCCCCCTGCCAGATATGGCGGGTCGGATGTTGCAACAAAAACTCGTGCATCTCCCGTTCATAGTACTTTCCCGTCTGCCAGATCACCTGCACAGTGGCCTCCCCATTCTGTTTGGCCGTCCACTCCTTCATCATGTTGTTGAGTGTCCGCGTCCCCAGCGAACCTCCGACCACCAGCACCACGGGCAATGCGTCGGTGAATCCGTAATATTTCAAGGCCTCGGCACGATCCGCACCCTGTTTCGAAAACTTACCCCGCAGGGGATTACCCGTCCGCACGATCTTCTCTTTGGGGAAGAATTGCTCCATGCCGTCATACGCCACACAGATCGTCTGTGCCCCTTTGGCGAGGATCTTATTCGTCACACCGGCGTAAGAGTTCTGCTCCTGAATGAGCGTTGGCACACCCAGTCGCTGCGCCGCCCACAGCACGGGGGCACTCGCATAACCGCCGAAACCAACCACCGCATCTGCACCAAACTCACGGATCACTCGTTTTGCTTTACTGATGCTCTGCAAAATCTTGAATGGCACCGCGAAATTCTTGAGTTCAAATCGGCGTTGCAGACCCGCAATCGGCAAGCCTACAATGCGGTAACCTAAGGCGGGGACTTTCTCCATCTCCATCTTGCCTTCCGCACCCACAAAGAGCAACTCCACCTGATCGCCGAACCGTCGTTTCAACGCCTCGGCAACAGCCACCGCCGGGTAGATATGTCCACCCGTGCCGCCACCCGAAACAATAATCTTTTTCATTTCTTTATTTTGTATGCGATCTATTCAAAGATCTTTATCTGTCTTCAAAAACTGTTTGAATTTGTTACCGATGTGATTTTAGAGCTCTTTTTGTTCCTGTTTTTGTTCTGTAAATCCGATTTTAGCGAGCTAAATGAGAATTTACAGGACGATAAGAGTCAATAGAACGAGATGAACAGATTTAAAACAGCTTCTAAGTTCGAAATCACACTCACCTACCCCAACTCTCCCTGTCCAACGATCGGTAGTTGATCGCCTCGGAGATGTGAGCCACCTCGATCTGCGTCTTTCCCTCCAAATCAGCTATGGTCCGCGCCACCTTGATGATGCGGTCGTAGGCACGTGCCGAAAGGCTCAGTCGCTCCATCGCCCGTTCCAACATCGTCCGCGCCGGCAGATCCAGCACGCAATAGGCCCGCAGCATCTTCGAGTTCATCATGGCATTGGTGTAAACGCCCTCGATCCCTTTGAAGCGGGCACTTTGCACCGCTCGCGCCCGGATCACTCGCTCACGCACCACGCAACTCGGCTCTTCGGTCTTGTCGCCCGACATCTCGGCAATCGACACGGGAGTCACCTCAATGTGAAGGTCGATGCGGTCGAGTAACGGGCCTGAAATGCGCCCCATGTAACGATATACCGCTCCCGGCGCACACGTACACTCCTTGGTAGGGTGGTTGTAGTAACCGCACGGACAGGGATTCATCGAAGCCACAAGCGTGAAATTCGCGGGATACTCCACGCTGTATTTCGCCCTCGAAACCGTAATTTTCTTCTCCTCCAGAGGCTGGCGCAAGACCTCCAACACGCTGCGCCCGAATTCGGGCAGTTCGTCTAAAAACAAAATCCCGTTATGTGCCAGCGACACCTCACCGGGTTGCGGGGTTTGTCCGCCCCCCACCAACGCCACTTGCGAGGTGAGGTGGTGCGGAGCACGAAACGGGCGCTGCATCAGCAGCCCACGTGTCACACCCAACTTACCGGCCACCGAGTGTATTTTTGTCGTCTCCAACGACTCCTCCATCGAAAGCAGTGGCATGATGGTCGGCAGACGGCGTGCCAGCATGGTTTTTCCCGATCCGGGGGCTCCGATCATGATGACGTTGTGTCCTCCCGCAGCGGCAATTTCCAATGCTCGTTTCACATGCGCCTGTCCCTTCACATCGGCAAAATCCTCCACATACCGATCGGCATCGGCATCCGATTCCCGCTCCGCAGCCACCGTCGGCTCGATCGCCAACTCCCCGTTCAGAAAGGCGATGACCTCCTTCAGATGTCGCACTCCGATCACCTCAACACCCTCTACCACCGCCGCCTCACACGCATTATCCGCAGGTACAACGATTCGCTTCAACCCCTCGGCACGCGCCTTGGCAGCCATGGGCAGCACACCGCGCACGGGTTTTATCGAACCGTCGAGGGATAATTCGCCCAGAAACATCGACTCCTCAAGCCACTCGGTATTCACCCGCTGCATGGCGGCCAGAATACCCACGGCAATCGGCAGGTCAAAGGCCGAGCCCTCCTTGCGCAGATCCGCAGGAGCGAGGTTGACAACCACTTTTTTGCCCGACATCCGTTGTTCGGAATTTTCGAATGCTGCACGGATGCGCTGTTCGCTCTCCTTGACCGCATTGTCGGGCAAGCCCACCAAGAACAAACCCAGACCGCCGCCCGCGATATTCACCTCCACGGTGACCGTCACAGCGTCGATTCCGACAATTGCTCCTGCGTAAGTTTTTACAAACATGGTTTGATTGTATGAAGAGATTCTTTTGAATTAGAAACAATTTCTTAAAACGGCACCTCTTCGTTCAACGACGGAGGGGTGGGATCAAATTCTTTCGCCGCAGACAACCCTGCGGCCGCATGCAGGCTATTGGAATCGCTGGCAAAATCGTCGTACTGCTGCACCGCACCCGCACCCATTGCCCCCATCGTGTCGTCCACATCCGCAAAGCGTGCCTGATCCTTCAGGAAACGCAAGTTGACATCTTGCACAGCACCGTTACGGTGCTTGGCGATGATGATCTCCGCCATACCCGCTGTCGGCATACCATTCTCATCTTGATTGATACCGTAATATTCGGGGCGGTGGATGAATGCCACAATATCGGCATCCTGCTCGATGGCTCCCGACTCTCGCAAGTCGGAAAGTTGAGGTCGCTTCGAGCCTCCACGCAACTCCGTGGCGCGGCTCAACTGCGAAAGGGCAATGATGGGCACATTCAACTCCTTGGCGATTGCCTTGAGTGTGCGCGAAATAAAGGCAACCTCCTGCTCCCGATTGCCGTTACCACGCGAATCCTGCGTACCGGTCATCAACTGGAGGTAGTCGATCACGATCACCTGTATGTCGTTGTGTATCTTGAGCCGGCGCGCCTTCGAACGGAATTCGAAGACCGACAATGCCGGAGTATCGTCAATGAATAGAGGAGCCATCGCCAAGGGTTTGGTCGCCGACTCCAAATGTCGCCACTGTTCGGGAGTAAGGCGTCCGCTCTTGACATCCGTGCCGCTCAGTCCCGTTTCGGCGATGATAAGCCGCATCATCAACTGTACCGACGACATCTCCAACGAGAAAAATGCCACTCCGCGCTCATGTTCTACGGTGATGTTGCGTGCCATGGAGAGCACAAAAGCAGTCTTACCCATGGAAGGACGTGCCGCGATGATGATCAAATCGGAGGGCTGCCAGCCCAGCGTCACCCGGTCGATGGCCATGAAGCCTGACGGCACGCCGCTGAAAGCACTTGTATTTTTCGAGGCCTCCTCGATCTGATGCAGGGCGCGCGCCAGAAGATCCTTGGACGACTGCACCGAACGTTTCACATGCCCCTCGGCCACCTTAAAGATCTCTCCCTCGGCAAAGCCGATCAACTCCGTCAACTCGGTGGACTCGTCATACGAGCGTTTCTGGATCTCGGTCGCCGAGCGGATCAATTCGCGCTGTACATATTTTTGCGCAATGATCTTGGCATGAAACTCCACATTGGCCGCCGAGCCCACCTTCTGGGTCAGTTGCGCAAGGTAGGAGGCTCCGCCGATCTTCTTCAACTCCTTTTTAGATTTGAGTTTCTCGGTGACGGTATAGAGGTCGATGGGTTTCAGTTCCATCGAAAGTTCTTCTATGGCCTTGTAAATCAGGCGATGTTCGTTGGTGTAGAACGCATCGGGCGAGACAAACTCCTGCACCGTGATGATGCTATCCTTCTCAAGCAGCAGCGCACCCAGCACCGCCTCCTCCAATTCGACCGCTTGTGGCGGTACATTGCCGGTGCTCTCGGTCATTGCGTCAAATGCCTCCCGATTACGGGAGGAAGGTGTAAATTCTTTTGCCATTATCGTCAGAAAAATCGTCGTAAAAACTCACTTGTTTTAGAAACTGTTTGAATTTGTTACCGAAGTTATTTTTGTTCCTGTTTTTGTCCTGTAAATCCGATTTTAGCGAGTTCAATGAGGATTTATAGGGCGAAAA
>JAVXCD010000035.1:0-3947 GCA_036659655.1 Alistipes sp. | reverse complement strand
AAAAAAACGAGATAAATAAATTTAGAACAGCTTCTAAACTCCAAAAGTAACAATTTGTGCCGACAATACAAAGCCGTCACCCGAAAGTTTTGTTAACACCTCTGTTTATAAGTGTCCCAATCCGAGCGATCTTCTGCAATCGTTGCATCGGCTGCACTGCCTCAACGAGGTGGCACGCCCATCCGACAAGACAGCAAACAGTTATAAAACAACAATTTAATACAATCCAATAGGAGCGGAACAGACCTTCCTCCGACGCTGCTGCGTTTCCTTTTGGCCAAGTGTTGCAGTGTTGAAAAGTCGCTTGTTTTTGTTGAAATCTTGCCCTGCAAGCAGCTCCTCTCTCCACTTCGTCGCGGGCGAATCGGCTAACGGAGAGAAAGATTCTGTGAAAGTCAGGAAATATTGATGTATATTTGCCGTTAATTGTATACTTTTGTATATTGTTCGATGATCAAAGTGTAAGAAACTGTTTGAATTTGTTACCGACGTTATTTGAGCGGTATTTTTGTTCCTGTTTTTATGCTGTAAATCCGATTTTAGCGAGCTAAATGAGGATTTAGAGGATGGAAACGGAGGCGAAAAAAGCCGAAAAGAACAAGATTAATAAATTTAAAACAGCTTCTAAGACTGATCATTAAATTTCATTTAGTACCTATCGTTTATGAACGTTTTCAAACGCTGGAACAACCTCATCGGCTGGGCTGTATTCGCAATTGCCGCCACGGTCTATCTGATGACCATGGAACCCGTGTCGAGTCTCTGGGACTGCTCGGAGTTTATCGCCACCTCCTATAAACTCGAAGTCGGACACCCGCCCGGAGCACCGCTCTTCATGATGCTGGCTCGTCTGGCTACGTTGTTCGCCCCCTCACCCGACGCAGTCGGATTGGCGGTGAACACGATGAGTAGTTTGGCAAGTGCTTTCTGCATCCTCTTTCTATTCTGGACCATCACCCACATGGCGCGCCGCCTCTACACCCGTGACGGCAGCGAACTCACCCCAGCCAACCGCTGGACGGTGCTTGGCGCAGGCTTGGTGGGGGCTTTGGCCTACACCTTCACCGACACCTTCTGGTTCTCGGCTGTGGAAGGCGAGGTGTATGCACTCTCATCGATGTTTACGGCACTGGTTGTGTGGTTGATGCTCAAATGGGAAGAGCAAGCCGACGAACCGCACTCCTCCCGTTGGATCGTGCTGATTGCCTACTGCATGGGGCTTTCGATCGGTGTTCACATCCTAAACCTGCTGACCATCCCGGCACTGGTGTTCATCTACTATTTCCGCAAAACAGATCACGTCACCACCAAAGGAGTGATCTATGCAACGTTGATTGCCGGATTGATCCTCCTCTTTGTCAACAATATCATCATCCCCTATACGGTCTATTTGGGTGCGATGCTCGACCTGTTCTTCGTCAATTCACTGGGATTACCTGTCAATTCGGGCATGGTGATCTTTGCGTTGGCACTGATCTGCGGCATGGGCTACGCCACCTACTACACCCACCGCAAAGGACACGTGGTAGTAAACATCATTCTACTCTCCACAACGATGATTCTCATCGGATTCTCCTCCTACGCCTCGGTTACGATCCGTGCGGCAGCGAATCCGCCGATGAACAGCAACAACCCCAACAACCCCCACGCCCTGATGTCGTTTCTCAATCGCGACCAGTATGGCGACCGCCCACTGCTCTACGGAGCCTACTACTCGGCACCTCCGGAGGGATATAAAGAAAAGACGGTCTACTACCTCGAAAATGGTAAATATAAACAGACTTCCGTCATCACCGGCTACACGCACGCACCTCAATTCATGCACCTTTTTCCCCGTATGTGGAATGCCGGAAAAGGGGAACGGGAGTATAAGCCGTGGGCTGCTTACCGCACCAAAGTAGATCTACTGCGGGACGAGAAGGGCGAGATCGTCCGCGACAGTCGCGGGCAACCCATGTCTGGCGAAGTCCCCGATTTTGGGCGCAAGGTGATCTACGACGATGGCTACGAACCACAGAGCATCGTCGAGCCGACCATGGCCGAGGATCTGAACTACTTCTTCTCTTACCAGCTCAACTACATGTATGTGCGCTATTTCATGTGGAATTTTGTGGGTCGCCAGAACGATATACAAGCTTCGAGAAATACCATCACCGACGGCAACTGGTTGTCGGGGGTTCAGTGGCTCGATGCCAAATACCTTGGTCCGCAGGATAAGCTGCCCACCGAAATAGCCAATAATAAAGCACGCAATACCTATTATTTCCTCCCGTTCCTGTTGGGTTTGATCGGACTGATCTACCAACTCAACCGCGATCAACGCAACTTCTCGATCGTGATGTGGCTCTTCGTGATGACGGGTATCGCGCTGGTAGTCTACTTCAACTCCTCACCCTCGGAACCCCGCGAACGCGACTATGTGTATGCCGGATCGTTCTATGCGTTTTGCATCTGGATCGGATTTGGAGTGCTGGCTATCAAAGATTTGATTGTGCACCTCACCAAGCGAAATACGGTCATTGCCGCGGGGGTGGCGACGTTGCTCTGTCTGGGTGTACCGACGATTCTGGCGGCGCAAAACTGGGATGACCACGACCGCTCGCACCGCACCATGGCGCGCGACATCGGCTGGAATTACCTGCAATCGACACTTCCCAACTCGATCATCCTCAACTACGGGGACAACGACACCTTCCCACTGTGGAACAATCAGGAGATCTACAACGTGCGCCCCGACGTGCGCATCATGAACACCTCCTACCTCAATGGCGAGTGGTACATCGACGAGATGAAGAACAAAACCAACGAGGCACCACCGGCACCTTTCTCGCTACCCCGCAGCAAGTATGCCTATGTCAACGACTGGGTGCCTGTCGAATCGCGCACCGACCGCACGGTGGACATCAAAGAGATCATCGACTTTGTCCGCAACGACGACCCGCGTTCACAAATCAAACTCGCAGATGGCTCCTTTGTGGATTACATCCCCGCCAAGCGCATTGCACTGCCGGTGAACAAGGATAACGCCATCGCCTCCGGCATCGTAAAAGAAGCCGACAGAGATCTGATGGTCGACACAGTATATATCAACATTTCGAAAGGCTCGCTCGACAAAAGTGAACTAATGGTACTCGATATGCTGGCTAATTTCGACTGGAAACGTCCGATCTACCTCACACAGGTCTACCTGCTACAAACATTCGGACTCCTCGACTACCTCCAGTTCGACGGCTACGCCTACCGGTTTGTGCCGATCTTAACGCCTGTGAAAACAGCACGCGACATCGGACGTGTCGATGCCGACTACGCGGCTGCACTGCTGAAAAACACCTTCCGCTACGGCAACCTCGACGACCCGCGTGTCTACGTGGATCACTTCATACAATACAACCTCAGTGCCTCCAGAGCTCGAGACGCTTTTGCTCGCGTGGCCAAAGAGTTGTTGCGTCAAAACAGAGGCCAAGAGGCGGTTGAGTTGCTCGACTTGGGGCTCGAGAAACTGCCGATTTCGCAGATTCGCTTCAACGACACCAACACCTATCCCTTTATCGAAGCCTACTACACCGCAGGGGCGATGAAGGTGGCCGGAGCAACAGAAAAAGGGGATGCGCTACTGATGGCCTATGCGAATAATCTGATCGAATACATCAATTACTACCTTCGGTTCGAGGGCGCACAAGGCGACATGGTTGCCAATCTCATCGACGATCAACTCAATATGCTGGGAGAACTCTACTATCTGGCCGGCTATTCGGGTCGTCACGAGGTGATCCGCCAGCTCAACGAATATTACCGCACCACCTTGGGGGTCGAAGAGAAGAGCCTGATTGATGTCGACAAGCCGAAACCGACCGATTCGGTTTCGCTGTTAGAAAAGTAGGGAAAATCACACGATCCTCGAGCTTGTCGAGAGGTCGCAAAGGTATACAGTTCACGATCCTCGAGCC
>JAVXCD010000034.1:0-12929 GCA_036659655.1 Alistipes sp. | reverse complement strand
GTGGGATTGCGCACGGTGTCCTTTGCGACCTCTCGACAAGCTCGAGGATCGGGAACTGTGTACCTTGCGACCTCTCGACAGGCTCGAGGATCGTGAGTTTTCAAGTACCTTTGCGACCTCTTGGTGGTGGATTTGGAACTGCTTCGGATGTGACACTACATGTTCCACCAAGGAAACACCTTCTTCGGCTTTTTCACCTGCGACCAATCCGGTTGATTCTTTCCTGAGTGGCTAAGAAGAGAAAAAAGGTAGACGGCAATAATTATAGTTATAATAAGCCCCAGACTCATGACTGATATATTTATGTTACAAATATAGTTAAAAAAGCAAATAACGTGCTATGAATGAGGAAAAAAAGATACTTCTTGATGTAGAGGTTGTGGCAGCGAATGCCCTCAAAGAGTTGGCTCACATGCAGCTCGGAATAGATAATATTAAAAAGGCGCAAAAGGAACTCGACACATCCACCATGGAGTTGTGTAACTTATGAAATCCATGGTCAGCAAATCAAAGCAAATACCAAACTCTATCAGGCGAAACAGAAAGAGATACAAATTATTTCATCAAAATCACTGTGAGTGACAGCAGCGAGATCGTCGCCCAGAGCACTACGCCCAACACGAGCGGTCGCAGCCCCACGCGACGGATCACCTCGACAGAGAGTCCGCCACCAATTAGAAAGAGTGTGGCCGACAGTCCGCCACGTGCCGCCAACGAAATAGTCTGTGTAAGCACTTCGGGCAGTGCGATGTACGTGTTGACGATCATTGCAACGATAAACCAGCCGATAAACCATGGTATCTGTATTTTCGCCCCTTTACGGCGAAAAACAAGCATCGAAAAGAGCGACAGCGGAATGATCCACAGTGCACGCGTGAGTTTCACGGTCGTCGCAACGATCAACGCCTCTTCACCATAGGCGGCTCCTGCTCCTACCACGGACGAGGTGTCGTGAATAGCGATCGCCGCCCAGCACCCGAAATCACCTTGGGACATCGCAAGCCAGCGCCCCACGACAGGAAAGAGAAAGAGCGCCACCGCATTCAACACAAAAATCGTCGCCAACGAGAGTGACGTTTCGTTTTCGTCGGCATCAATCACGGGCGCAACTGCGGCGATCGCACTACCGCCGCAGATCGCCGTACCGGCCGAAATCAGGTAGGCTCCTTTGCGTCCCACGTGCAGCACACGCCCCAGCAGCACACCCACAACCATCACCGTCACAACCGACACAATGGTAAAAATCATCCCTTCACGTCCCGCGGCCAGCGACGTATGGAGATTCATGCCGAAGCCCAGCCCCACCACACAGTATTGCAGCATCCGCTTCGAGACCGTCCGACTTGCCTTGGCAAAGGGATTCCCCACCGTCAGCGCAAAGAGGATGCCCACAAACAAAGAGATCGCAGGCGAACAGAAAAATGCGGCCACGAAGAGAAGAATAAATCCGATTTTGAGAAGAGGGAGACGCTGCTCCTTAAAAATGATTTTCATGCGTTGTCGATAGTTTTTTGTTTTCTAACGGCAAAGATATGCACAAAATAACCCGCAATAAAGCACTATTTTGTTATAGCAGATAACAAAATGTTATAACTGTGCTTTAGCAAAGAGCATGAATTGTCCGGATAACGCGGCGGGGGCTGCCTCCGTGTGCACAAATGCAAATTCGCGGCACAAAGATAAATCCTCGATGTCGATGATGCGTAACGTACCGCTGCGCAACTCGTCTACTACCGAAATGACCGAGACCAGTGCCAAAGCATCGCTGTTGCGCACAAAAGCCTTGATTCCCTCTGTTGTTCCCAGACGCATGACGATGTTGAGTTGTGAGAGACGAACACCTTGCGCAGCCAGAGCGGCCACAATTACTTCGAGCGTTCCAGAACCATCCTCGCGCAAAACAAGCGGCAGTTGCTGCAACTCCTCGATCGTAATTGACTCTGTGCGGGCGTAGGAACCCCCTGTGCGCGCCACCAACACCAATTCGTCGGGCGTAAAGGGCGTATAATGCAACCCTTGGTGGCGACTGATGCTTTCCACCAGCCCCAGATCAATTGTGTGTGCGCCGAGTGCCTGCTCCACCCGGTCGCTGTTGCCCGACAAGAGGGAAATTTTCACCTCCGAAAAGCGACTTTTGAATTTGGCTAAAATTGCCGGTAGAAGGTACTGCGCAATGGTGGTGCTGGCTCCCAACCGCAACTCACCTGCAATTTGGCTCGAACAGAGACTCATTTCGTATTGCAAGTGACGGTAACCGTCCGAGAGTCTTTCAGCGTGAGTGAGCATGGTGCGCCCGGCATCGGTCAGTTCTATGTGGTTGCCGTTGCGGATAAAAAGTTGAACTTTATAGGTGGATTCCAACTCGCTGATGTGACGGCTGACGGCAGGTTGTGAAATGCAAAGTTGATCGGCAGCCCGCGTAAAACTCAATGTGCGAGCGGCTACGATAAAGACGTTGAGCCGAAAATCGTCCATGAGCCGAGATTAATAGATTTGAAACAGTTTCTAAAGCCCGCCTTCTGCGGCAAACTCTTTGACCGATTTGATAAAGTAAGCGATTGTCTCCTCCATGGTCAGCGAAGATTTACCCCCGGAGGCATTTTTGTGTCCACCGCCGTTGAAGTATTTGCGGGCGAAAATATTGACATCCACATCCCCTCGTGACCGCAGCGATACACGGATAAATTTGCGGTGGGCAAGGAACATGGCCGACATCTTCATCTTCTTGATTGTCAGGGCATAATTCACAAAGCCCTCGCTATCGCCCTGCTGAAATTGAAAGCGACGCATCTCACTCTCTGTGAGTGACATATAGGCAGCCGTCCCCTCTTGTATGATCTCCATTTTGCGATTTATCGCATAGCCGAACAGACGTGCACGCCCCTCCGTGTAGGAGTTGTAGACGTTGTTATTGATGGTTGGAATGTGGATTCCGGTTTCCGACAGTACGGCCACAGCCCGGTAGAGTTGCGGTGTGAGAAATGAAAACGAGAAATTGCCGGTATCAGTCATCATGCCGACATACAGAGCCTCCGCCATCGCCGTTGTGATGGCCTGCGTACCCCAGAGCGCCTCGATCAGCGAATAGACCACAAAGCAGGTGCTCGACGCATCGGGATAGGAGTGAGCCAGATCGAATGAGGGATCGGGCGAGAGGTGGTGATCTATCAGTATGCGCTTGGCAGTGGTGTTCTCGGCAAGGGTGTCGCTCAAGATCTCCAATCGCGCGAGGGCATTGAAATCGAGACAGAAAATCAGATCGGCTTCTGCGATGGCCTTCGCCGCGCACCCCTGTTCGTCGTGTTTGAAGATGAGTATCTGCTCAATGCCGGACATCCAATCAAGAAAGTAGGGATATTTATTGGGGGCAATGCAGGTAACTTTGTGTCCCAGCGTGGTCAGCACTTCACGCCAAGCAAGCGAGGCACCAATGGCATCTCCGTCGGGATTGGTATGTGCCACCAATACAATGTTTTGGTGTGGGCGTGCCAACAAATTTCGCAGTTCCTCTATTGCTTGTTTCGATAGTTCCATACGCGTTTTAGCCGTTAAGGTAGGTACAAAGATATAAAAAAGAGCATTCAAAATGCAGCATTCGTCATGCAATGTGTAACAAACTGTCGTCTTTTCACTTTTTGGCAACTCCAATTTTCTTACACCACGCCGCAATACCACACGTGTCGCATTTCGGGGTGCGTGCCATGCAGACGTAGCGTCCGTGGAGGATGAGCCAATGGTGGGCGATAGGCAGCAGGTGAGAGGGGATGTTTTTTTCAAGTTGCAATTCGGTTTGCAACGGCGTTTTTGCATTGCTGGTCAGTCCGATGCGAGCCGAAACTCGAAAAACGTGCGTATCGACAGGCATCACCTCCTGCTGCCACAGCACAGCCCCCAGCACATTGGCCGTCTTGCGTCCCACACCGGGCAGGCGTTGCATCTGATCCAGATCCTGAGGAATGACCCCACCAAACTCCGTGCAGAGCATACGCGCCATGGCGGCTAAGTTCTTCGCCTTGTTATTAGGATAGGAGATACTTTTAATATAAGTGTAAATCTCTTCCGCCGAGGCCTCCGCCAGCATTTGAGGCGAGGGGTAGGCTGCGAAAAGTGCCGGGGTGGTCATATTTACCCGTTTGTCGGTACATTGAGCCGAGAGAATAACAGCCACCAACAGTTCGTAGGGGCTGTTATAGTGCAACTCACTCTCCGCCACGGGCACGTGCTCCTCGAACCAACCGATCACCCCGTCGTATCGCTGTTTCAGCGTCATAACTTGGTTAATTTTGCAAACTTTGCCAGCAACGTTTTCTCCCCGACGCCCTCAAATAAAACCACTAATTTGTGGTCTGCGGCGAGGGTCTCAATGCGTTCGATCGTGCCGGCTCCGAATTTCGGATGTTCGACCCGTTGTCCCACCGCATAATCTCCGGCAACAGCCGCCACGGGAAGATCACTCCCGGCAACACGCGTCCCCAGTCGGCGCATACCCTCGGTCGAGGGTGGGGTGACCGGTGTGGCAACAGGGCGCGGCGGTGCCGGTTTGAAACTGTTGTTTTGCGGCTTCTGCTTGTAGCGGAAGTCGAATTGGCGGCGCAACTCGTCGAGTGCCGAACCGCCCTCTTTGCGATCAGTTCCCCGCTGAGGCGAGACGTGTTCTTCGGCCTCCACCTCGACCTCCATGTATTTGGGATCGATCTCCGTCAAGAAACAACTGGGTTGCGAAAACTCCATGTTGCCCCACTTGAAGCGCATCTCGGCATAGGAGAGGGTGGCCGCAACCTTCGCGCGGGTCAACGCCACGTAGAACAGCCGTCGCTCCTCCTCGAAACCGTCGGAGGTCTCCATGGCACGTAGCGACGGAAATAGATTGGCCTCCAGTCCGACGATATACACATATTTATACTCCAATCCCTTGGCCGAATGAACGGTCATCAAGGTTACTTTGTTTTTATCATCCGGATCGTCCTTGTCCATGTCGGTCATCAGCATCACCCCCTGCAACCACTCCTCGATGGTCGGCTCGGCCGTTTGCTCAATCTCGCCGTTGCGGATCTCCGCCTCACGCTGCTCCTTGAAGAGTTGCATCGAGTTGAGTAGTTCTTCGATGTTGTCCAACGCCGAGGTGGCTTCGGGACTTCGTTCGGCACGATATTGCCCTAAGATCCCCGAACGCGTAGCGATCTCCAGACCCAATTCGTAGATTCCCAACTCGGCACGTGCCATCGAAAGACCGCGGATGAGGGTCACAAATTCCCCGACTTTGCGTAGAATGGTGCGCTGCACGGGATCCATCACCGGTTCGGCGGCCAACGTATCCACCGCCTCCCACATCGAAACTCCGCGCTGCTGTGCATACTGTTCGATCCGCTGAACGGTTGTGTCGCCGATGCCGCGCAGGGGATAGTTGACAATGCGCTTGAATGCCTCGTCGTCGCGCGGATTGATCACCAGACGAATGTAGCCCAGCAGGTCCTTGATCTCTTTGTGGTCGTAGAACGAACTGCCCTTGTAGATGCGGTATGGAATGCCCCGTCGGCGCAGGTTGTCCTCCATCACCAGCGACTGGTTGTTGGTGCGGTACAATACCACCACCTCACTCCACAGATCGCCGCTTTCGCGAATCACATTGCGAATATCACCCACCACCATCTCCGCCTCGTCCCGATCGGTATGGGCTTTGAGCACACGGATTTTGTCGCCCACAGCCCCTTCGGAAAAACAGTTTTTCTCCATCCGCTTCGAGTTGCGGACAATCACCGAGTTAGCCGCCTCGACGATGGTGCGTGTCGAACGGTAGTTCTGCTCCAACTTGAAGGTCAGGGCTCCCGGATAGTCTTTGCGGAAGGAGAGAATGTTCTCTATCTTCGCCCCGCGGAACGAGTAGATCGACTGCGCATCGTCGCCCACCACGCAGACTTTCGAATGGGTCTGCGACAGCCGGCGGATAATCACATATTGCGCGTAATTGGTATCTTGATACTCATCGACCAAGATGTATTTAAAGAGGTCCTGATAACGTGCCAGCACCTCCGGACAATCGCGCAGCAGGATGTTGGTTTGCAACAGCAGGTCGTCGAAATCCATCGCCGCATTGTGCTTACAACGACGGCAGTAGGTGTCGTAAACGGTGCTAAATTCGGGAATTTGCAGCCGACGGTCTTCGGTCATGAACGTCGAGTTGGCAATATATGCTCCGGGTGTTACCAAACTATTTTTGGCATAAGATATGCGGGAGGCGATGTTGTTGGGTTTGTACTTCTCGTCGGGTAGTTGCATCTCTTTGACGATGGTCTTGATCAGATTCTTGCAATCCGAAGGCTCGTAGATGGTGAATGTTTCGGGGAAACCGATGTGCTGCGCGTTTTCACGCAGGATACGCGCGAAGACCGAGTGAAACGTACCCATGCGGATGTAGCGACTGCGATTGTCGGGGATCATCGACGAGATCCGCTCGCGCATCTGCTCGGCAGCCTTGTTGGTGAAGGTGAGTGCCAGAATGTTGATCGGAGCAACACCCTGCTCGATCATGTAGGCTATGCGTGAGGTCAGCACACGGGTTTTACCTGAACCGGCACCTGCAATGATGAGCGATGGCGAGTCGAAGTGAACGACCGCCTCTCGTTGGGCGGGATTTAGACCTTGTAATATTTGGGATTCCATACGTTATCTTGTGATTGGGCAAAATTACAAAAAAACGGGTAACAAAATCCTATGCGAAGAAAAAGATTTTTTTGAGAAAAAAATAATAACTTTGCAGGACAAACGTTTTTAATAGCAAACGACATAAACAATACAAAATCATAGATCACAAAAATGAGTGAAGTTATAAACATTAAAGAGCTCAACGAGCGTATCGAGCGCGAAAGTATCTTCGTGGATACGCTCCGCGCGGAGATGGGTAAGGTCATCGTTGGCCAGAGCCATCTGGTAGACACCTTGCTGATTGGTCTTCTGTCGAACGGACATATCCTGTTAGAGGGTGTCCCCGGATTGGCAAAGACCTTGGCCATCACTACTCTTGCGAAGGTCGTGAATGCGGACTTTTCGCGTATTCAGTTTACTCCCGACCTGTTGCCTGCCGACTTGATCGGTACACTGATCTACTCCCAAAAGACCGAGGAGTTTCTGGTCAAGAAAGGACCTGTTTTTGCAAATTTTGTGCTTGCGGATGAGATCAACCGTTCGCCCGCCAAGGTGCAGAGTGCCTTGTTGGAGGCCATGCAGGAGCGTCAGGTGACCATCGGCGACACCACCTACCCACTGCCGCAACCCTTCCTCGTGCTGGCTACGCAGAACCCCTTGGAGCAAGAGGGCACCTATCCGCTGCCGGAGGCACAGGTAGACCGTTTTATGCTCAAGGCGAAAATCTCCTATCCCAAGAAGCAGGAAGAGCGCGACATCATGCGCATGAACCTGTCGGGTGCCGGAATGCCGGAGGTGAACAAAGTCATCTCACCCGAAGAGATCATCAAAGCCCGCAAGGTGGTAGAGGATGTCTACATGGACGAGAAAATCGAGAAATATATTATCGACATCATCTTCGCAACGCGCGAACCTGCCGAATACAACCTGCAACGCCTGCAATCGCTGATCGCCTATGGCGGTTCGCCCCGTGCGAGCATCTCGTTGGCCAAGGCGGCTCGTGCCTATGCCTTTATCCGCCGCCGCGGCTATGTCATCCCCGAGGATGTGCGCGCTGTGTGCCACGACGTGTTGCGCCACCGCATCGGACTCACCTACGAGGCCGAGGCTGAGAACATCACCACCGAGGAGATCGTCACCGACATTCTGAACAACGTAATAGTACCCTAATGATAGAGACCGAGAACGATATTCTGAAGCGGGTTCGCAAGATCGAGATTAAAACAAGAGGTCTGTCGAACGAAATTTTCGCGGGAAAGTACCATACGGCTTTTCGCGGGCGCGGTATGTCGTTTTCTGAAGTGAGGGAGTATCGTGCCGGCGACGACGTGCGCGATATCGACTGGAACGTGACCGCACGTTCGCGCACGCCGCATATCAAAATCTATGAGGAGGAGCGCGAGTTGACGATGATGTTGCTGGTCGATGTCAGCGGTTCGCGGATGTTCGGCTCGACAGAAAAACTCAAGAAAAATATCATCACCGAAATTGCCGCTGTTCTGGCTTTCTCTGCCGCACAGAACAACGACAAAGTCGGTTGTATTTTTTTCTCCGACAAAGTCGAAAAGTTTATCCCTCCCAAGAAAGGACGCAGCCACATCCTGATGATCATCCGTGAGTTGATCGAATTTACCCCCACTTCAAACGGAACCAAACTCTCCGAGCCAATCCGCTACCTGACCAACGTCAACAAGAAACGTTGCACGACCTTCATCCTCTCCGACTTCATGGATCCGGCAAAGGATTTGAGCGCACTGGAAGATGCATTTAAGATCGCCAGCAGCAAGCACGATTTGGTGGGTATACGGGTCTACGATCAGCGGGAGACCGAGTTGCCCAACGTGGGAATCCTTGAGTTGAAAGATGCCGAGACAGGCCGTAAGGTTTGGGTGGACTCCTCCTCTCGGGTGGTGCGAGAACACTACGCCGAGGTGTGGCGCAGGCACAGCGAGCAGATCGAAGAGACGCTCAAGCACAACCGCATCGACACGGCAACCATCTCCACCGACAGCGACTACGTCGTAGAACTTATCAAACTATTCAAACAACGATGAAACGATTTGTCATCCTATCGGTTTTTATATTTGCGAGTGTGTTCGGCGTGCGGGCACAACAGTCTCAGCCGATCGTACGAGCGCACATTGAGCCCGACAGCATCGGGATCGGTGATCGCTTCGAATATGTGATCGAGGTCCAGAAGGACTTGGTGCAGGTCATCAACTTTCCCGAATTTTCGAACGACGGGAAGAGCATCGAATTGGTGCAAAGCCTACCTGTGGATACACTCTCCCGCGACGGCCGCGCCCTGACATTGCGGAAGCGTTATGTGCTGACGGTTTTCGACGAGGGCAAGTACGCACTGGGCAAAGCCAACGTGCTCTATGCCGACAAAAACATTGTCGATACGCTGTGCAGTGCCGACTCGCTTTATCTTCAGGTGACTTCGTTTCAGATAGACTCCACGTCACAGTCGATCTACGACATCAAGCCACAACACAACCTGCCTTTCCGCTTTGGCGAGATCAGCGGTTATGTCAAGTGGGGTCTTGTTATTCTGCTGTTGCTATTGGCTTTGGCCTATGCTGCCAAACGTATATTGGCGCGCTACGGCAAGAAAATCGGCGACATCTTCAAACCCACCCCGCCGCAGCCGCCACACATTGTGGCCATCAAGGCTCTGGAGGCATTGCACAACCAGAAATTGTGGCAGAACAACAAGCACAAGCAATATTACTCGACTCTGACCGACATTCTGCGTACCTACATTGCTGCCCGCTACGGGATCGGTGCCATGGAGATGATCTCGGACGAGATTCTGGAGGCACTGCGTCGCGAGGAGGTGCCGCAAAAGAGCGCGATGGATCTGACAGCCGTATTGCGCAATGCCGACTTGGTGAAATTTGCCAAGGCCACCCCCGACAGCGAACAGAATGAGGCCGACTATCTCAAGAGTTATTATTTTGTCGAAGAGACGAAGATTGTGGTTGAAGTGGAGGAAGAAACGTTAAATTCTGACATTGAAATTCAACATTAAGACTATGTGTAAATACCTATATATCACACTACTGTTGTTGGTGTCCGTATCCGCATCCGTATCGGCGCAGAATTATCCTGAACGGGGTGAGGTGCGCCGTGGAAACCGCCAGTTTGCAAAGGGAAACTACGAGAAGAGCATCGAACGCTACGAGAAGGCACTGAAAGAGGTTCCCAACTCGTTTGAAGCGGGTTACAACCTCGGCAATGCTTTGTACAAAGCCGAGCGGTTCGATAAGTCGGAGCAGACTCTGCGCACAGTGGCCGCTGACACCCTGCAAACACCAACTGCTCGTGCCGAAGCTCTCTACAACCTTGGAAACGCTCAGTTCAAACAGAAAAAATATCAGGAGGCATTGGAGAGTTACAAGGGTTCGATGCGGCTAAATCCCACGGATCGGGAGGCGAAGTACAACTACGCCTACACCAAAAAATTGCTGGACAACAACAAGGATCAAAACAAAGATCAGAACAAGGATCAGGATAAAGATCAAAACAAGGATCAGAACAAGGATCAGAACAAAGATCAGAACAAAGATCAGAACAAAGATCAAAATGGAGATCAGCAGCAAGATCCGCAGCAAAATAAGGGCGATGACAAAGAAGATCAGGGTGCTCCCGAACAAGGTCAGGCCGGAGTCTCTAAACAAGAACAAGAGCAGATGTTAGAGGCCATCCAGGCGCAAGAGGATAAGACACAAGACAAGCTCAAGGAGCAACAAGGCGTAGTGGTTCGAGGAAATAAAAATTGGTAGACATGATGAATTTAACATTCGCATCACCTTATCTATTGTGGCTTTTGTTGGTACTCATTCCAATGATCGCCTACTATATCTACCGCACGATGCAGGGCGGTGCCGCGATACAGGTGTCGACGGTGGAGGGCGTGCTTCGCGCTCCGAAGAGTGCGCGTTACTACCTGCGTCACCTCCCTTTTGTGTTGCGTTGCTTGGCCATGGTGCTGCTTATCGTGGCACTGGCTCGACCCCAAGATGTGGAGCATAATGCCGAAAGTACGACCCAAGGTATTGATATCATGCTGGCCATTGACGTGTCGGGTTCGATGCTGGCAAGGGACTTTAATCCCGATCGCATCACCGCTGCAAAAGAGGTCGCAGGGGCTTTTATCGCTGATCGGTACGGAGATCGAATCGGGTTGGTGGCATTCGCGGGAGAGGCCTTCACCCAAAGTCCGCTGACTGCGGATCAAGGCACACTGCAAACCTTATTGAGCCGTATCCGCAGCGGATTGATTGAGGACGGTACAGCCATCGGCAATGGTCTGGCCACCGCCATCAACCGCCTGCGCGAAAGCGATGCCAAGAGCAAAATCATCATACTACTCACGGATGGTGTAAACAACAGCGGTCAGATTGCTCCGCAAACAGCGGCAGAGATCGCTAAAACACAGGGTATCCGTGTCTATACGATCGGTGTGGGGTCGATTGGTATGGCTCCCTATCCGGCAATAGATATGTTTGGCAACATGACTTTTGTGCAACAGAAGGTCGAAATAGACGAGAAAATGCTGCAAACAATTGCAGATACTACGGGTGGCGAATACTTCCGCGCCACCGACAAAGCGAAATTACAGGCTATTTATGAGCAGATCAACAAACTCGAAAAGAGCAAGATCGAGGTCTCGGAATCCATCACCTACCACGAAGAATTTCTGTTGTGGGCACTGTTGGGACTTGGATTCTTGCTGCTCGAATACCTGTTGAGGACCCTTGTATTAAAAACCTTACCGTAAAAAACACGCCATAGAAATGTTCAGATTTGCAAATCCACACTATTTTTGGCTGCTCCTGCTCCTACCCCTGCTGGTGCTCGTCTTCTGGGCTGCCGCACGCAATCGGCGGACGCGGCTGGCACGATTCGGACACCTCGCGTTGCTGAAGGAGTTGATGCCCGATGCCTCCACAGCACGGGTGAAATTCAAGTTCATCCTCTTTTGCACGGCTCTCACGCTCTTGATTTTAGCTATTGCTCGACCGCAATTCGGGTCGAAATTGCGTGAAGAGAAGAGTCAGGGCATCGAGATGATGCTGGTGGTGGATGTCTCTAACTCGATGCTGGCCGAAGATTTCGAACCCAACCGATTGGAGCGTACCAAATATGCCGTCAACAAACTTTTCGACGGACTCAAACAAGATCGCGTAGGCTTGATTGTCTTTGCCGGCGAGCCCAAGGTACAACTACCAATCACCTCGGACTACCGCATGGCCAAGGCGTTTGCCAAACGCATAGATCCATCGCTGGTTTCGGTGCAAGGCACTGCCGTGGGCAAAGCCTTGTCGCAGGCCATCATGTCTTTCTCCAGCGAAAGTGAAAAAAAACACAGCCGTGTCGTGATCCTGATCACCGACGGCGAGAACCACGATGACGATGCTATCGCCGTGGCACAACGCGCTGCCGAAATGGGCATCCGCATCTTCACAATCGGCATTGGAACACCCGAAGGTGCTCCCATACAGATCAATGGTGAATTTATCAAAGACGAAAACGGCGAGATGGTTGTGTCGAAATTGGGCGAGGAGATGCTCGAAAAGATCGCCGAAGTGACCAAAGGGGCTTACGTCCGCTCATCGAAGCAGTCTATCGGACTGGACGAGGTGGTAAAAAGCATCAACGAGATGGAACAAACCGAATTTGCAACGGTGAAATTCGAGGAGTTTAATGAGCAATACCAATATTTGTTGGGCATCGCACTGCTATTGTTATTTTTCGAATTCATCGTACTTGATCGTCGCAACCCACTTCTCAAACGATTTAACATATTTGAATAGAGTCCTCTAAGAGGGTTGTCTGAAAAACTGTTTGAATTTGTTACCGAAATTATTTTAGAATTGTTTTTGTTCCTATTTTTGTTCTGTAAATCCGATTTTAGCGGGCTAAATGAGGATTTATAGGGCGAAAAGAGCCGAAAAGGACGAGATTAATAAATTTAAAACAGTTTCTTAGTACTTTTTTTCGAATATCGAATTTATAATTTTGATTTTTCGTATCTTTGCTCCGCAAGTTCGCTCTATCGCTGCCTGCGCAAGCAGGGGGAGGAAAGTCCGAGCAACACAGAGTGCCACACAAGCTAATAACTTGATACTCGTGAGGGTATAGTAACGTAACAGAAAATAACCGCCCGCAAGGGTAAGGGTGAAAAGGCAGGGTAAGAGCCTACCGCGAAGGCAGTGATGTCGTTCGGCAGTACGTCTGGTGGGTTGCAAGACCATGTATACCGGCAATTAAGGGCTACT
>JAVXCD010000033.1:0-13209 GCA_036659655.1 Alistipes sp. | reverse complement strand
AAATCCTCATTTAGCTCGCTAAAATCGGATTTACAGAACAAAAACAAGAACAAAAATACCTCTCAAATAACTTCGGTAACAAATTCAAACAGCTTTTTAATAGAGGTTGTCGTACTGGCTCTGACTCTTATCGTACTTCAAGTCGGCCAGTGAGGAGGCGATGACTCCGATATTGAAACTCCAACTGCGGTGATAACCGAAGGGAATCCACGTGAACGACATTTGCCAGCAGTGCAGGTTGCGGGTGATGGCGATGGAGGAGGTGGTGAGTTTGTTGTTCATGATGTCGTAGCCTCCTTGAAAGGTGATACCCGTTTTGGGTGTGATGGTGACGCTGCCGTTGAATCCGATGGTCTGTGTGACGTTTTTCCGATAACCCGTCGTGCCGTTGTTCTCGTAGTTGATCGAGTAGTTGACCGCGTAGTTGAATCCGAAGTTCCACGGCAGAGTGAAGTCGTAGTAGGACTCCGCCATATATTGGCGGCGCAATACCGGATCCATCTGCCCGTAGGGGTCGTTAAAGGGATTCAAGTATTCAGGCGGAACACTCGTGATATCGTTCATGGCGGGCTGCGAACGGTCTTCGCGCGACTTGAAGGTATAGCCGAAGGACCAGCCGGTGTTGACGATACGTCCCGGCAGTGAGATCTTGTTGTAGCGTCGTCCCTGCGGACTCACTTTGTAGGGGTCGAGGGTGGCAGAGAGATTGATGCCGAAGTTCTTGAACAGCGTGGTGCGGAACGATAACTGGATGTTGGACAGCCCCATGGAGTCGGCCAGAAAGTTATAGGAGCCGCTGATGCGGAGTTCGTCAATGAGTTTGATTTTCTTTATGCCGGAGGTATCGCGCTTGCTCAGTATCTTCATTTCGAGGGTTTGCGACAGAGAGAACGACATCGAGGCCGAGCGCCCCGAACCGGGAACACCATAAGCATTGTCGGCGAAGGGTGAATAAGTTTTGAAGTGCCCCAAGGAGTCGGTCTGTACGGTTTTGTAGTATCCGTATTTCTGTTGGCTGAAGTCCGGTGCATAGGAGAATCCGACGGTGGGCGTGAGGGTGTGACGAATGGCGCGGATCTTGGCGGTTTTCTTCTTGGCCTCGAACATTCCGTAGATGGTCGTGGAGGCCGAGAGGCTGGCGTTGTAGTTGTAGATACGATAGAATCCGTACTGAGGATCGAGCATTTCGATGCTATTGGTGGTGGGATTCCACTGTTGTTCCTGCTTCTTGAAGTACCACTTTTCGGTGTAGTTGACCGAGGGCGAGATGTTGATGTAGTTAAACAGGTTGAACGAGGCGGAGACCGGAATGGTATGTTCAATACCGTTCTTCATGTTCTCAAGGGTTTTCTTGGTGAAGATCTCCGACTCTGTGGTTGAAACCGAGTTGGTCAACTTGCCGGTGTACTGCATGGAGATTTTCTCGTACCAGCGGGCTTTACCCATCGCCTCGCGGCGTTTGAGCGGGTAGAAGCGTGCCACATTGAAGACCAAGGTGGGTAGGGTGATCGAGATGGTTTTGTTCTGCGAGTTCTGCGAGATGGCCATGTTGGTGGAGAGAGAAAACGGTGTGCCGGCCCAGTTTTTCGAGTAGGAAATTGTCGAGTTGGTCTGGGTCTGGGTGATGTCGTTGATGTTGTTAGCCGAGTACTTGCTGTAACCGCTGGTGGCGAAGTTTACTGAGGCGGCGAAGGTGGAACCGGGATTTGCCTTGGGGTCTTGCGCGTGAGTCCACTGGATGCGGAAGTTGCTCTGCTGTATGAAGTCGGGCTCTCCCTTTTCACCGGTTTTGATGTTCGAATATTCGGCATTGAAACTGCCGCTGTATTTGTAGCGTTTGATGTAGCGTGAGGCTGCTGAGGCCTCCCACGACCCCAAAGTGTAGATACCTCCGCGCACGGCCAGATCGAGGTGGTCGCCGAAGGTGAAGTAGTAACCTAAGTCACGAATGAAAAAACCTTTGGAGTACTCTTCGCCATAGGTGGGCATCAGCAAACCCGATTTAGGCCCCATGTTGATGGGGAAAAAGCCTTCGGGAATACCCAGAAAATACAGCGGAACATCCTCCATCACCAAGTAGGCAGGTCCCGTGACGACTTTCTTGCCGGGGATGACTTTGGCCTTCGGCATGGCGAGGTAGAAGTGGGGGTGGTCGGTGTGTTCGCAGGTGGTATACATACCGTTTTGGATGTTGATGGAGTTGTCGGGCATCTTTTTCACGCTACCGCCGATGAGCCAGCCGTCGCCCTCCTGCGTGGCCACACCCTTGATCTTTGCTTTTTTCGAAGAGATGTTGTAGTTGATCGTGTCCATCGTGTAGGAGGCTTCGCCCTCTTGGAAGACAGCCTGCGTAACGATGGGCTTGCCGTCGAGACTGTCGGCCTTACCGTATGCGAAAATCTCTTTGGTGGACATGTTGATGCGCATATAATCCGCCTTGAGGTTCATGTTCTGGTAGGAGACATCGCCCTCGTTGTAGATGTAGACTGTTTTGTTGGCTATGTCAAAAAAGAGGGAGTCGGTGTTCTTGCCGGAGATCACATCGTCGAGTTCTGCTGCTTCGCTCTTGCGGGTGGTGTCTCGTTTTGTCTGCGCCATGGAGTCGCCTTTGGTCTTCACCATCGAATCGACCGATACGCTAAATAGGGAGTCTCGCTGGGCGGCGGGCAGCGAGTCGGTCAGGGCGCGCCGGGCAGCCATCTGCTGCGCAACACGCGCTTTCTCGCGCCGTTCGCGCCGAGTCAGGGGTGCTTTTGTGGAGGCTCTGTCCACGGTCGAGACAGGGTTGGGAAGGGTATCTGTCAAGGCTGCGGAAGGTTGCAGACGCACCGCCGAACCACCGAATACCATCTGAACGAACAACAATATGATTGTTGTCAAGAAGATATATTTCACCTTGAATTTATCCAAAATCTCAATTCTTTTTCGTACCTTTGCCGACAAGTCGGCAAAACCGCCATGATCATCGTTGTAATAATCTGTAAGGCAGTTTTTACACCCGGCAAAGATAACTAAAAAATTACAGTTACATAAAAATAAACCACAATTCTATAATGCGGACATTTCTTTTTACTACACTTCTGTTTTTCGTTGCGACCTTGTTTGCCAACGCAGTTGCAGCCGAGAATATTGCACAGGGTGTCAAGGTTATTGTGATTGATGCGGGTCATGGCGGACCGCGCTTTCCGGGTGCCTCCTATCGGGGGGTTTACGAGAAGACTTTGAACCTCAAGGTGGCGCTGAAGTTGGGGAGGTTGATCGAGGAGAATATGCCCGAAATCAAGGTGGTGTATACGCGTAAGACCGATTGTCAACTGGGTAACACACTGAGTGAAGATTTGCAGGCGCGTGCCGATATTGCCAACAAGGCGGAGGGCGATCTTTTTATAGCCATCCATGCGAACGCCGCGCGCTCGACGAAGGCGCAGGGGGTGGAGACCCTCGTGATGGGTGAGAGCCCGCGGGAACAAGCGGCCAACGAAAATGTCCTTTTTGCGAACAATAAGGAGGAGTTCATGGATATGTCGAACCAGAAGACCGCGGCGATTGTGCGGGCCTATATTCAAAATTTGCAGTTCACCTATGGCGAATACAGTGAGGCCATGGCGCGTTTTGTGCAGCGTAATTATGTGAACGGAGGGCGCGTTGATAGGGGTGTCAAAAGGCAGCCTCTCAAGGTGTTGTATGCCACCGATATGCCGGGTATTTTGACCGAAATAGGTTTCATGTCCAATGCGCAGGAGTTTGCGCGTCTCACTTCGGAAAAGGGACAGGACGAAATCGCCTGTTCCCTGTTTGAGGCGGTGAAGGATTATGTGGCCTATGTGCGTGGCACACTGTTGGTGGACGAGGGGACGCGAGCCCAGTCCAAGCCCACAGTTCAACCTGTGGTTGAGCCTGTTGCAGAGTCGCTTGGGGAACCCGTGGCGGAGCAGCCCGTGCCGTCGGTGGAGCAATCCGCACCACAGGTGCAGGCCAAACCTGCGACTGCAAAGCCGCAACCCGTAACACCGAAAAACGAACAAACGTCACCGACCGTGAAACAGGAAACGGTGGTTTCGGCGGTTGCAACAGAGGGCTACACGGTGCAAATCGTGGCGAGTGTGAAGGTTGTGCCGCTGACTTCGTCTCAATTTAAGCAATACAAAAATAGTGTGAAGCAATATACCAGCAGTGGCACCTTCCGCTATAAATACTGTGTGGGTGAGTTCCGCGACAAGCCGGCAGCGCAAGCAAAGGCGGCAGAGGTGCGGAAAAGTTTTCCTGAGGCATTTGTTGTGCACTACGCAGGAGATAAAATAGTGAAATAAGTGGCATTATTTAATAAGATAACAGAGATGAAAAGAGAGATTAAAATAGGTATTTTCGCCGTGCTCATGATGGGATGTGCTTGGGCGGGGATCCGCTTCCTGAGCGGGATTGACATATTCAGTCGTAATGTCGAATATTATGCAACCTACGACCGAATAAACGGCGTACAACCGGCATCACCCATCATGATAAAGGGTGTGAAAGTGGGTTCGGTGACGGGCATCTCCTTTGATCCGGCGCAGAATCACAACGTGGTGTTGCAGTTGACCCTCAAACGCCAATACCGTATTCCCTCGAACTCCGAGGCGAAGATTTTCAGCAACGGGATCATGGGCGCGAAGGCCGTGGAAATTTCGTTGGGCAATGCCACGACCTACCTGCAAGGCGGAGACACGTTGCTTTCGAGCCGTGATCGTGATTTGATGGATGTTGCGGGTTCGGAATTGGACTTCTTTAAACAAAAATTTGCCCAGATTGTTGACGATCTGTCGAAGACGTTAGGCAACATCGATCTGCTGTTGGAGAGCAATGCGCAGAATGTGGCGGGCACTTTGTCGCACCTGAATACACTCACAGGTGATGCCGCAGGAATACTCTCTTCGGAGAAGGCCGATCTGAAGCGTGCAATCTCCAATCTGGCGCAGTTTACCGATATGCTCGGTGGCAATGCCGCTCGTATGGATAGCATCATCGGTAATGTGAACCGAGTGACCACCCAACTTTCGGAAGGGGAGTTTGTGCAGCATCTCAATGCCACGGTAGCCGATCTGAATGCCACTTTGGCGAAGATCAACAAAGGGGACGGTACGATCGGCAAACTGATGAATGATCCGCAACTCTACGCCTCACTCAATGAGGCAAGCGGCAATCTGGCTGTTTTGCTGGCCGATCTGAAAGCGCATCCGGGTCGCTACGTGCATCTCTCGCTCTTCGGACGAAGTGATGCGAAATTACAGGCCAAGGAGGTGAAGAAAGCAGCCAAAGCTGCCGAGAAAGCTAAGCGCGATTCGCTGAGGATGCTGAAATAATTTTCCGACTATTTGAATTGAACGTTGCAATAATTCGATGCTCGCATTGATCGAGAGGTCATTAATTTGTTATCATGAAAGAAGTGAGGAGCAAATTAATGACTTCTTGGTAGAACAGAGGATCGAATATAATTATTTGATTGAGAATGATTTATCCTGTAAACTTTGAACAGAAAGTTGGTTTTGATCGCCTTCGGGAGCAAGTTGCGGCACGCTGCACGATGCTTTCCGCACGCGCGAAACTGGAGCAGGAGACTTTTTGCGTGTCGGCGAGCGAGATTGAGCGGCGCTTGTCGCTGACAGACGAGATGCGACTGTTGATCGAAATGGAACGTGAATTTCCCGATGGGGAATTTCCGGACATAGATTACCTGATCGCAAAGTTGCGCGTGGAGGGCACCTTCCTCGATGTGGAAGAGGTTGTGGTGCTGCACAAAGTGCTGATGGCGGTGGGCGAGGTGATTGCCTTCCTGTCGAGTCGGCGCGAAGGGCTCTATCCCTATCTGCGTAAGCGTAGCGAGGGGGTTGTCTCTTTCCCCGAAATTGTCCGTGCGATCGAGGCTATTTTGGATCGGTTCGGAAATATCAAAGACAGTGCTTCGCCCGCATTGAACGACGTGCGCCGTGCGATCCGCGAACGTGAAGGGCAGGCGGCCAAACGCCTGCAACAGGTATTGGCGAGTGCCAAGAGTGCCGGCGTGGTGGATGCGGATGCCCAACTCTCGTTCCGGGACGGACGTGCTGTGATTCCGGTTGCGGCGGGTAATAAACGTAAATTGCAAGGTTTTATCCACGATGAATCGGCCACTGGCAAGACGTTCTACATTGAGCCGGTGGAGGTGGTGGAGATCAATAATGAACTCAAGGAGCTGGAGTATGCCGAGCGACGGGAGATCGTCCGTATTCTGACGGCATTCACCGAATCCATACGTGCGGATGCGGAGCCGATTGCTGCGTCGGGCGACTACCTGTCGGACATCGACATGATCCGTGCAAAAGCGCGCTGGGCCTCGACGAACGGCTGTGTGAAGCCCATTGTTTCGGCAGACGAGAATCTGCGGTTGAAAAATGCACGACATCCGCTGCTCCAGCAGACGCTGACGGCACAAGGCAAACAGATCGTGCCGCTGGATATGCAACTCGATCGGAAAAATCACATCTTGGTTATCTCAGGTCCGAATGCCGGCGGGAAGTCGGTGTGTTTGAAGACAGCGGGCATTGTGCAGTATATGTTTCAATGCGGATTCCTGATTCCCGCATCGGAAAATTCGGAACTGCCTGTTTTTCAAAATATTTTTATCGACATCGGAGATGAGCAGTCCATCGACAACGATCTTTCGACCTACTCGTCGCACCTGCTCAACATGAAAAATATGCTGGTCGGAGCGTCGGATAGTACTTTGGTGCTGATCGATGAATTCGGGTCGGGCACCGAACCCACCATCGGCGGAGCCATTGCCGAGTCGATCTTGGAACGCCTTTCAGCCAAAGGATGTTACGGTGTCATCACCACCCATTATGCCAATATTAAATATTATGCCTCCAACACCGAAGGGATTGTTAATGGGGCGATGATGTTCGATGTACAGAACATCCGCCCGTTGTTCCGCTTGGAGATGGGAAAGCCCGGAAGTTCGTTTGCTGTGGAGATTGCTCGCAAAATCGGGTTGCCGGAGGAGATCATTCGTTCGGCGAGCGAGAAGGCGGGGTCGGACCACATGAACATCGAGAAGCAGTTGCGCGAGATTGCGCGTGACCGCCACTACTGGGAGCAGAAGCGGGATCGCATTCGACTGACCGATCGCAAGGTGGATGAGTTGGAGCAAACCTATGGCGAGCAGTTGTCGAAAATACGGGCGGAGCGGAGTGAAATTCTCAAGAAGGCCAAATTGGAGGCGCAACAACTCATTGCCGATGCAAATCGTCAGATAGAGAGTACCATCAAGGTGATCCGCGAGGCGCAGGCAGAGAAGGAAATGACGCGTTTTGCCCGCAAGGAGATGGACGAATTTAAGGCGCGCGTGGAGCGGGCGGATGTTGTCACCACGGCTGATGCCGAGCAGGTGGCGCGGGAAATGGAACGCATAGAACGTCGTCGTCAAAGGCGCAAGGAGCAGAAAAAGCAACCGGCCGAGGCGGCTGTGGCGGAAAAAGAGATAAAATTGCCGGAGATTGTAGCCGGCACCAAGGTGCGCATAGCCGGGCAGGATACCATTGGCGTGGTGCAGGCAATGAAAGGCAGTAAGGCGCAAGTGGCGTTCGGGCAGTTGCTGACCACCATCGATAAAACATTGTTGACGGTGGTTTCGAACAACGAATACAAGTTGTTGGCGCGTCCGCAGCGTGCTCGCACGGTGGTCTCGGCGGAGGTTACGGCGCGTAAACTCAATTTCAGGGGATCACTCGATGTGCGCGGAATGCGAGCCTTGGAGGCTTTGGAGGCGGTGCAGAACTTCATCGACGATGCGCTGATGGTGGGTGTGGGGACAGTGACCATCCTTCACGGCAAAGGGACGGGGGCTCTCAAAGAGGAGATCCGTCGCTACCTGCAAACTATTTCGGCGGTGGAAAGTGCTGCCGATGAACATGCCGATAGGGGTGGTGCGGGTATTACGAATGTGACCTTTAAGGTGGATTAAAAAACTGTTTATTTGTGTTAACAAATTTAAACAGTTTCTAAATAGTTTTTATAGATGAATTATTTATTATCAAAAATTGCCGAAATTTGTGACGGCAGGCTCTGTGGAGCGGATTTAGAAGTGCGGTCGGTGGTGACGGACAGCCGCAGTTTGACGTGTGAATTCGGTGCAAATCCGTTGTTTGTCGCCATGCGCGGTGCGAACCACGATTCGCATGATTATATCGGTGAGATGCACGGTCGCGGCGTGCAGGCCTTTTTGGTGGAGCGCGATGTTCCGATGGACAAACGTTTTAAGGATTGCGGATTTGTGCGCGTGGCGAATGCCATCGAGGCTTTGCAAAGACTTGCAGCCTATCATCGTGCGCAATTCAAAGGGCTGGTAGTCGGGATCACGGGTTCGAACGGCAAGACCGTCATCAAGGAGTGGATCGCGGAGGTAATGCCACCGCAGGTGAAGAGTTACCGCTCGCCCAAGAGTTACAATTCGCAGTTGGGTGTTCCTTTGTCGGTGTTGATGCTGGCGGGTGACGAGCAGGTGGCGTTGATCGAGGCCGGAATTTCGCAGCCGGGGGAGATGGCGCATTTGGAACGCATCATACGTCCCGATGTGGTGATTTTCACTGCCATAGGAGATGCTCATCAGGAGGGTTTCGCGAGCATGGAGCAGAAATGTGCCGAGAAGTTGTTGCTGGCGCAGGCTGCACAGACAATCATTTACCATAGTTATTATGAGCCGTTGGCGGAGATGCTGACGCAAAAATATGCCGATCGCACGTGTATTGATGCCGCGCAGGTTGCACAGGATCCCGGCATGCAGACGGCTACTGCCGCCTCGTGCCGCAATGCGCAGATCGTGGCGGCTTTCTGTGAGCGGATGCACTACCCAGTGCCGAGCCCTATGCGGGAACCGTCGCTGGCCATGCGGCTGGAGGTCAAGGAGGGGATCAACCACTCCGTATTGATTAACGATGCCTACAACCTCGATCTCAATTCGCTGGCGATTGCTCTCGATTACCTCCATACCATTGCGCTCGGTCGGCTGAAGACGCTTGTGCTGTCGGACATTCCGCAAAGCGGACTTTCGGGCGAGGAATTGTATGGACGTGTGGCGGAGATGGTGATGCGTGCAGGGGTGGAAAAACTGATCGGCATCGGATCGTTGATCAAACGCCATGGTAGCCTGTTCGCTTGTGAAAAAGAGTTTTACGGCTCTACGGAGGAGTGCATTCGTCGCATCAATCGAGCCGATATTGCCGATCGCGCGATGTTGCTCAAGGGTAGTCGCGATTTCCGTTTCGAGAAGTTGGCACATGCACTTGAACGCAAGAGCCACACCACGGTTTTGGAGGTCGATCTCGATGCGATGATCCACAACCTGAACTATTTTCGCTCGAAACTTCGTTTCGAAACTCGGCTTGTGGCGATGGTCAAAGCCGGTAGTTATGGTGCGGGCGATTTCGAGGTGGCGCAGATGCTGCAACACCAAGGGGTGGACTACCTCGCTGTGGCCTTTGCCGATGAGGGGGTGTTGTTGCGCGAACGGGGTATCAGCATGCCCATTGTGGTGTTGAATGCCGATGCCGATAGCTTTGAACTGATGATTACCAATCGGTTAGAACCCGAAATATATAGCTTCCACTCACTGGCGGCATTCTCCTCTGCGGTGGAGCATAGCGGTGAAAGCCGTTATCCGATCCACATCAAACTCGACACGGGCATGCATCGTTTGGGCTTTGTGGAGGAGGAGATAGACCCATTAAATGAACGGCTGAAAGCGGAAAAAAACGTCAAGGTGGCGACGATTTTCTCGCACCTGAACTGTGCCGATATGCCCGAAGAAGATGCGTATACCCGTGCGCAGATTGCCTGCTATGACCGCATGAGTGGGCGTATTGCTGCCGCGTTGCCCTACAAGGTGATCCGTCATACAGCCAATTCGGCGGCGATCGAGCGATTTCCCGCAGCGCAGTTTGATATGTGCCGTCTGGGGCTGGGGCTCTATGGTTTCGGCTTTGAGCACAACGATAACTTGCGTCCCGTGGCGACGCTCAAAAGCCGTATCGTGCAGATCAAACACCTGCCGGCAGGGGATGCGGTGGGCTATGCGCGCGCCGGATTGCTGTCTCGTCCGACCGTGTCGGCCACCATTCCGATCGGCTATGCCGACGGATTGGATCGTCACTTAGGCTGCGGCGCATGGGCCATGCGGGTGGCCGGTAAACCGGCTCCGATCATCGGACGTATCTGCATGGATAGTTGCATGATCGACATTACTGACATCGCCGGTGTGCAGGAGGGTGACGAGGTGGTGATCTTTTCGGCAGCCCCCGGCAACAACCTCGAAGAGATGGCAAAGGTGCTGGGAACGATCTCCTATGAGATCATGACCTCCGTGTCGGCGCGCGTAAAACGAATTTACCTGAAAGAATAAACAACATGACCGGAATACTCTACCTGATCCCTTGTCCGATTGCCGAAGAGGGCGGCGTGTACGAGGTGACACCTGCGGCGAATAAAGCTGTGATCGACTCGCTCGATTACTTTATTGTCGAGAATACCCGCTCGGCACGGCGCTTCCTGTCGAAAGCCAAAATCGAACGTACGATCGACTCGTTGGAGTTTCGCGAGTTGAATGAACACACGGTGGCTGGGCGCGAAGTCGAAGAGTTGGTTCGCCCGATTGTGGAAGGACGCTCGGCGGGGGTGATCTCGGAGGCGGGAGTGCCCGGGGTAGCCGATCCGGGGGCTTTGGTGGTCGAGATGTGCCACCGCAAGGGGATCAAAGTGGTTCCTTTAGTGGGGCCTTCTTCGATCATTCTGGCGATGATGGCATCGGGACTCAACGGACAGTCATTCGCCTTCAACGGCTACCTACCCGTGAAACCGCCTGAGCGGGCGAAAGCCATCCGCTTTTTCGAGCGCAGGGCGCAGACCGAGGGACAGTCACAACTCTTTATCGAAGCTCCGTATCGGAATGTGAAGTTGATAGAGCAGTTGTTTGCGGTGTGTGCGCCCGATACCAAACTGACCATTGCGGCGGATCTCACAGCCCCCGCAGAGTATATTGCCACCCACACCATCAAAGAGTGGCGGACAATCCGTCTGCCTGAATTGAATAAGCGTCCCGCGTTGTTTATACTCGGCATATAATTTGTTTAATATATAGGTGAATAATAAGAAAAATGAAGCATATGACAAAGGAAAAACCTTGTAAAGAGGATATTAAGTGTGATGAGGGGTTCGCGCAAGGCGACGGTTACCCCTCTTGCGAAGGGGAGCAGTGTGCCAATGTGGCAGACGAGGAGCAGCCCTCTACTGACACAATGGCAGAGATTCCGACAATCGATCCCGTAGAGGAGGTTAAATTGTGGCTGGATAAATATTTGCGGTTGCAGGCGGAGTTTGACAACTATCGCAAGCGTACGTTGAAGGAGAAAATGGATCTCGTACAATATGGCGGCAGCGACGTGCTGAAAGCCATGTTGCCCATCTGTGACGATGTGCAGCGTGCGGTGGTAGCGATGGACAAGAGCGATGATATCCAAGCGTTGCGCGAGGGCGTAAGGCTCATTGCACAGAAATTTACGGAGGCTCTGCGCCAACAAAAGGTGACGGAGATCGAATCGCTGGGCAAAGATTTTAATGCGGATGTTCATGAGGCTGTGGCGAAATTTGCCGCAGGAGACGAGAAAAAAGGCAAAGTCGTGGATGTGATCCAGACGGGCTATATGCTGGGCGACAAGGTATTGCGCTTTGCAAAGGTTGTTGTGGGCGAGTGAAGGCAATTTTGGAATTTCCAGTCCAAAATGAAGAAATCAAAATAGAGATCCCTCGAAGATTCTCGATCATCGAACTGGTCGAGATGTCGTAAAGGAAACAAGTACGAGTAACAAGGAGCGACCTCGCGACAGTTTGGTGGATCGAAAAGATAGAAATAGCAGGAATAGAAGAGTTTACAACAAAAGATATGGCAGAAAAAAGAGACTACTACGAAGTGTTGGGCGTTGCTAAGAACGCCAATGCGGATGAAATAAAGAAGGCATACCGAAAAGCGGCGATCCAGTTCCACCCCGATAAGAATCCGGGTGACAAGCAGGCCGAAGAGAATTTCAAGGAGGCAGCCGAGGCATACGACGTATTGTCGAATCCCGATAAAAGGGCTCGTTACGACCAGTTTGGTCATGCGGGGATGAGTGGTGCTGCCGGTGGTGGCGCGGGAGGTTTCAGCGGTTTTGGTGGCGGAGGCTTCTCGATGGACGATATTTTCTCGCAATTCGGCGATATTTTCGGCGGACATTTCGGTGGTGGCGGATTCAGAAGTTCGTCGAATGGTGACGGGCGACGTGTGAACCGAGGCTCGGACATTCGGGTGAAGGTGCGCATGACGCTTGCGGAGATTGCCGGCGGAGTGACCAAGAAACTCAAGATAAACAAGACGATAGCATGTGATCAGTGTGGCGGGTCGGGTGCGAAAGATGCACACTCATACTCCACGTGTGCCACGTGTGGCGGCACGGGCTATGTGACCCGTGTGGAAAATACTTTTTTCGGCCGCATGCAAACCCAAGGAGCCTGCTCCACGTGTGGCGGTACGGGTAAGGTGATCACTGCGCCTTGCGATAAATGCCGCGGGGAGGGTGCAATTCAAGGTTCGGAAGTGGTCGAGATCAAGATCCCCGCAGGTGTGGGGGAGGGCATGGTGCTGACTGTGTCGGGCAAGGGCAATGCGGCTCGTCGCGGCGGGGTGAACGGTGACTTGCAGGTGCTGATCGAGGAGGAGCAACATCCCGAATTGGTACGGGACGGCAACGACCTGATCCACAATCTGAACATTACCGTGCCGACGGCTATTTTGGGCGGAACGGTGGAGGTGCCGACCGTGGATGGTCGTGCGAAGATCAAAATCACGCCGGGAACACATGCCGGTAAGGTGTTGCGACTGGGTGGCAAGGGAATTCCCGATGTCAACGGCTACGGACGGGGAGACCTGCTGGTGGTGGTGGATATCACCATTCCTGCGAAACTCAATGCCGAGGAGAAGCGCATGGTGGAGCAATTGGCCTCGCAGCCCAATTTTCAACATGCCGAATCGGTGAAGAATCAGAATATTTTTGAAAGGATGAAAAATTTCTTTCGATAAATAAACAACTCAAAAGAGTACCCTTGCGACCTCTCGACAAGCTCGAGGATCGTGTGGGTTTTATACGATGAGAATCTTTTTCTTTGTCC
>JAVXCD010000032.1:0-13332 GCA_036659655.1 Alistipes sp. | reverse complement strand
TTTGCGACCTCTCGACAAGCTCGAGGATCGTGAGGTGTTGTCTTTGCGACCTCTCGACAGGCTCGAGGATCGTGAGGTGTTGTCTTTGCGACCTCTCGACAAGCTCGAGGATCGTGAATTGTGTTTCCAAAGTCTTTGCACCCCTAACTTAGCACTTCCGCACCCCGCAGGAACACCCGCCGGATGAGAGGTGACGTGTAGGCATACGGCACAAAATCGATGGAGGGGATCGGCCGGGTCAGAAAGAAGTTAGCCACCTTACCAGCCGTAATTGAACCATAATCATGACTCAACCCCATGGCATAAGCCCCATTGATCGTCGCAGCGTGAATTGCCTCGGCAGGAGTCATCTTCATGCAAATACAAGCCAACGAAACCACCATCTTCATGTTACCGGAGGGAGAGGATCCGGGGTTGTAGTCCGAAGCCAATGCCACACCCAATCCCGATTCAATCATCTCTCGTGCAGGAGGATAACTCATACCAAGGAAGAAGGCAGCTCCGGGCAATAGGGTCGGCATGGTACGCGCACCGCGCAGCACTTCAATCTCCGCCGCACCCATACGTTCGAGGTGATCCACCGACAAGGCGTTGTAACGCACTCCGGCCTGCACACCGCCCGACACAGCCAACTCGTTGGCATGGATCTTCGCCTCAAGCCCATACTGAGCACCCACCTGCATCATTCGTTCGGTCTGGGCAACGGTGAAGAATCCCTGATCACAAAATACATCCACAAAATCCGCCAAATGCTCCTGCGTCACGGCAGGAATCATCTCGTGACAGACCAAATCAACGTATTCCTCTTGGCGACCTATATAGTTCCGCGCCACGGCATGTGCACCCAAAAAAGTGGCCCGAACAGCCAGTGGCGAAGTCTCTTTGATTCTGCGAATAACCCGCAGCATCTTCAGTTCATCAGCCGTTGAGAGTCCATAGCCGCTTTTTATCTCCACACAGCCCGTACCCATGGCAATGATTTCACGTACACGCTCCATCGCCTGTCGGTAGAGCTCCTCCTCGGAGGCGGCATGCAGCCGATCTGCCGAATTGAGGATGCCTCCGCCGCGACGGGCGATCTCCTCGTAACTCAGCCCATTGATCTTGTCGATGAACTCCTGTTCACGACTGCCGGCATAGACCAAATGTGTATGTGAGTCGCAAAACGACGGGAACAACATCCCTCCTTCGGCATCGACTACCCTATCCGCTGTGCGTGCCCCAATTTCGGACATTGCGCCGAACTCCTTGATCCGCTCACCCTCCACCAGCAACCAGCCGTTATCGAGTGTGCGAAGCTGATTCATCTCTGCGCCACAAACCCGATCCCGCCCGGAGGTGTCAACTCCTGCAATCTTAACTATATTCTTAATCAGCAGGCTCATAGCGTGCGCAAGAACTGAATAGACGACTCAATATGCGGATACATCACCTCATCGTTTTCGATAAACGGAACACATTTACGGTAGTCCGCCAATATTTTTTCGATGATCTTCGAGGAGTGCATCGGGCGACGGAATTCGAGTGCCTGTGCCGCATTAAAGAGCTCTATGGCCAACACTCGCTCTGTGTTCAGCACCACGCGATAGAGCTTTGTGGCCGCATTCGAGCCCATGCTCACATGATCCTCCTGACCCTGTGACGAGGGAATGGAGTCCACCGAAGCGGGCATACACAGCCCTTTACTTTGACTCACGATCGAGGCAGCGGTGTATTGCGGAATCATAAAGCCACTATTCAGACCCGGATTTTTCACAAGGAAATTGGGCAAATCCCGCGTACCGGAGATCAATTTATAAGTGCGACGCTCGGAGATACTGCCTAATTCGGCCACGGCAATTGCCAGAAAATCCATCGCCAACGCAATGGGTTGTCCGTGAAAATTCCCGGCCGAGACCACAATATCCTCGTCGGGAAAGACCGTCGGATTGTCCGTTGCGCTGTTGATCTCGGTCGTCAGCACCGACTCCACATAGGCAATCGTATCCTTCGAAGCTCCGTGTACCTGCGGAATGCAACGGAACGAATAGGGATCCTGCACATGTTTCTTGGGACGAGCAATCAATTCACTGCCCTCTAACAGACGGCGAAATGCACGCGCAGTTTCCAACTGACCTTTGTGAGCACGGATCAGGTGGACGTTGTCTTGGAACGGGTCTATACGACCGTCAAAAGCATCAAGCGACATCGCACCCACTTTGTCGGCATCATCGCTCAGATGCTTGGCTTTCAGCAAAGACCAAACACCAAACGCACTCATAAACTGCGTACCATTCAGCAAAGCCAATCCCTCTTTGGACTGCAATTCAATCGGTTTCCAGCCGAACTCCTTCAGTACCTCAGCGGCCGCACGCACCTTGCCCTTATACTCTACTTCGCCCAGACCGATCAACGGCAGGGTCATGTGTGCCAACGGGGCAAGATCCCCCGATGCGCCCAACGATCCCTGTTGATAGATCACCGGCAACACATCGTTGTTGAAGAAATCGAGCAAACGCTCTACCGTAGCCACCTGCGCACCCGAATAGCCATACGACAGTGACTGTGCCTTGAGCATCAGCATCAGTTTCACGATCTGAGAAGGCACCCGATCGCCCGTACCGCAGGAGTGCGACATGACAAGATTTTTCTGCAATTGCGACAGTTCGTCGGGACTGACAGAGATGTTGCACAGCGAACCGAAACCCGTGGTTACACCATAAATCGGTTTGTCCGTATTTTTCGCTTTGCGATCGAGGTAAGCGCGGCATTTGCTAATGCGACAACGCGCCTCCTCACTCAGTGCCAGCGAATGATGTTTGGTGAGAATCTCCTCGACGCAGGCGATGGTAAGATGTTCATTATTTATCTGATGTATCATTTTTTTGAAGTGTTTAAGATTACTACTTACTTATTTTCCAATGCTTTACGAATCAGCGATTCATCCGCAAAGTTAGGCAACGTAACTTTCAAATCGGGAGTACGTTCCATCTCCCGTTTTATCGAGGATACCGCCCCTTCGTTGCGCGCCCAACTACGACGGGCAATGCCGTTGTTGACATCCCAGAGCAACATGTTGCGGATGCGCCGCTCAGCCTCTGCCGAACCGTCGATCACCATGCCGAAACCTCCGTTAATCACCTCACCCCAGCCCACGCCGCCACCGTTGTGGATCGAGACCCACGTGGCACCGCGGAACGAGTCGCCAATCACATTTTGGATGGCCATATCGGCTGTGCAGGACGATCCGTCGTAGATGTTCGAGGTCTCGCGATACGGCGAGTCTGTGCCCGAAACATCGTGATGATCACGGCCTAACACAACAGGAGCCGTGATCCGTCCCTCGGCAATAGCACGGTTGAAGGCCAGTGCAATTTGGGTACGTCCCTCGCTGTCGGCATAGAGAATGCGCGCTTGCGAGCCAACCACCAACTTGTTTTTCGCCGCCTCTCGAATCCAATGAATGTTGTCGTCAAGTTGCCCACAGATCTCCTGCGGAGCCTCTTTACGAATGGTCTCCAACGCTTCGGCCGCCAAGCGGTCGGTCTCTGCCAGATCTTCGGGTTTACACGAAGTGCAAACCCAGCGGAACGGACCAAATCCGTAGTCGAAAAACATAGGACCCATAATATCTTGCACATAGGAGGGGTAGCGGAATTTGCCGTCGGACTTCATCACCTCGGCACCTGCACGCGAAGCCTCCAGCAGGAAGGCATTGCCATAGTCGAAGAAATACATACCGTGAGCCGACAACTTGTTGATCGCCTTGATCTGACGACGCAACGACTCGTGGACGCACTCCTTGAACCGGGCAGGCTCCTCGGCCATCATCTTATTGGATGCTTCGTAACTCAACCCCACAGGATAGTAACCGCCCGCCCACGGGTTGTGCAGCGAGGTCTGATCCGAACCTAAATCGACACGTATGTCTTCGGCCGCCAATCGCTCCCAAAGATCCACAATATTACCCACATAGGCCAACGACACAACCTCCTTTGCGGCGCAAGCTTTGCGGATGCGCGGGATCAGTTCGTCGAGCGAGGTATGCAACTCCTCCACCCAACCTTGGTCATAGCGTTTTTGTGCAGCCTTGGGATTGATCTCGGCAATGACACTCACCACGCCCGAAATCACCCCGGCCTTGGGCTGTGCGCCCGACATACCGCCCAAACCGGAGGTCACAAACAGCATGCCTTTGGGGTCGGTTTGTCCCGCCTTGAAGCGTTTGCGGGCAGCATTCATCACCGTGATGGTGGTACCATGCACGATACCCTGTGGCCCTATATACATATAAGAACCTGCCGTCATTTGTCCGTATTGCGAAACGCCCAAAGCATTGAAACGCTCCCAATCATCGGGTTTCGAGTAGTTGGGAACCACCATGCCGTTGGTCACCACCACACGCGGAGCCTCCGGATGTGAGGGGAAAAGCCCCATGGGATGCCCCGAATACATTACCAACGTCTGGTTGTCGGTCATCTGTGACAGATACTGCATGGCCAAACGATACTGCGCCCAATTTTGGAAGATAGCCCCATTACCGCCATAGATGATCAATTCGTGGGGATGTTGCGCCACCGCCGTATCCAAGTTATTCTGGATCATCAGCATGATGGCCGCAGCCTGCTGCGACTGGTGAGGATAATCCTCGATCGGACGGGCATACATCTCATATTCGGGACGTAGCCGATACATATAAATACGGCCGTATTTGCGCAACTCCTCGGCAAACTCCCGCGCCAGCACCGCGTGATGCTTCGCAGGGAAATAGCGCAACGCATTTTTCAAAGCCAGCACCTGCTCTTCCGCCGACAGGATTTGTTTGCGTTTGGGGGCGTGGTTGATTTTGGTGTCGTAAGGTTTTATGGCAGGCAACACGTCGGGAATCCCCGCCTTGATCTCTTTTTGAAATTCTTGTAGTATCATAAGTTTATATTTTACTTTCGACAATGTGCAGTATCTCTTGCTCCGCACGTTCGGCCTCCACCACCAGAGCCTTCGCCTCCCCGATCAATTGCTCAGCAACGGTACGGTCTTTCAGTCCGGCCGCATTGATCTTCACATTCAACGCCGCCCCCATCACTGCGCCGCGGGCTGCCAAAGCGCCCACACCCGCATCGGACACCGAGTTGGGATTACCCTGCTCGGCCATGGCCTTGACCAGTGCGAAGATTCCGAACGCGGTTTGCATCGTCCGCAGAGGCACCTGTGTAGCATACAGCGTAGCGGCTTGCAAAGCAACACTACGCGCCGCCTTCTCCTCGTCCGAACTCTTCGGCATAGCGAAGACATCCATGATGCGGTTAAATGCCGCCGTATCTTCATCCACCAGATGCAGCAACTCCGAAAGCAGATTCTGCCCTTTGTCTGCCCAGTCAGAAAAATACTCCCAGCGATCATCCCAACCCGCCTTGTGTGACGAGAGGTTGGCAACCATGGTACCCAAAGCAGCGCCCAAAGTACCCATATAAGCGGCAATCGAACCTCCACCCGGAGCGGGCGACTCACTCGCAGTCTCTTCCGCAAACTCTTTGCAAGTCATATCGATAAGCCGTTTATTTTCAACAGTCGCTTCAAGTAGGTATTCGATCACTTTCTCCTGCGGATTGAACGGTCTCAGATCATCCAGCCCCATGGATTTGATCGCAATACGGATGATTTCACTCTCGGCAATACCGGTGGAGCGTTGTTGCTTTTTTAGAAAATAACGCCCCGCTTCAAGGAGCGCACGTTTAGGAATCAAGCCGACAATCTCGGTGCCGGTCACGCGCACACCGCGTTCATTGGCGGCACGGCACACCTCGTCGAAGGCTACATGGAGCGGAGTGACAGAGATGTCTGTCAAGTTCATCGAGACCTGTGCTATGTGATATTCATCTATATACCAGCCGATAGCCTTGCAGGCTTTGAGTGTGCCGGGTTGCATCACAGAGCGACCCTCAGCATCTTTTTTAATGGGACCCGTGACGGGATTACCCTCCCGTACGGGGCGGCCTTTCTCGCGCACATCAAAGGCGATAGCGTTGGCGCGACGTGTGGAGGTGGTATTGAGATTGTAGTTGACAGCAATCAGAAAGTCGCGCGCACCCACTACGGTGGCACCCGTGCGGGCAACCCCCTCGTCGTAGGGACGAGCACCGAAATCGGGTGCACTCTCCGTGTGAGCCAACTTGTCGGGCAACGCCTCGTACTCTCCGGCACGACATACAGCCAGATTGCGGCGTTTGGGGATGAAGGCCGCCGCTTCGTAGCAATAAGTAGGAATACGCAACTCCTCAGCGATCCGTTTTGCCAAGGCTCGCGACAATTCGGCACACTCCGCCAACGTCAGGCCGGCAATGGGGATCAAGGGCAATACGTCGGTGGCACCCATACGCGGATGCGCCCCCTTGTGATGACGCATGTCAATCACCTCAGCGGCCCGTTTCACACCTTGAAAGGCAGCCTCAACCACCGCTTCGGGTTCTCCGACAAAGGTCACAACGGTACGGTTGGTCGCCTCACCGGGATCAACATCGAGTAACTTGATTCCCGCCACAGCCTCAATGGCCGTTGTAATTTGTTGAATGACTGCTTTGTTGCGCCCCTCACTAAAATTAGGGACACACTCTACGATACGTTTTTCCATATTATTGATGAAGTTTTGAAAGTTTTTTTATTTTTTGCACCTCAAATATACAAAAAATCTTTCGGAAAGTAGGCGGTATTAGATTGAATATGATAAATGCTTCGTTATTTGGGATCAGGAGGTAAGTCTTGTTGGCGGAAATACTCGCACGCTCCTCGAGCCTGTCGAGAGGTCGCAAAGACAACACCTCACGATCCTCGAGCCTGTCGAGAGGTCGCAAAGACAATCTGCACCGAGACCTTGCGACCTCTCGACAGGCTCGAGGATCGTGTTTCTTCATTAGATAAAACCTGTTGTTTGAATTAGCATCGTGCATATTTTGTTTTACAACAGGTTAAATAAAAACAAATAAATAGAATGAATCAGCAAGGATAATGTAGCAAAAAAGGTCTGTCGTTTACACGACAGACCCCTGTATTGTAGCCGGATAGATTTAGAAGCTGTTTCTTAATTATTTACCGAGGGTGATGACCACTCCGCCCGTAAACCAACGACCGGGAAGTTGCAATCCACCGAAGTCGAAATAATCGGTTCCCGTAAGATTTGTGGCATCCACGTAGAGTTTGCAACATCCTTTCTCCCAAGCCAGACGACTATCCAACAGGAAGTAAGGCTTGAAGTCTCGCACCTCGGTCATTTTCGCCCCTTTGTCATCGAGTTGCAACGAGCCGTCAGCCTTGCGCAGATAGTACGTATAACTTCCGTTGCGGTCATAAACAGAACCCGTCAGCACCAGCGAGAAGTTGCGCAGAAACCGAAACTCCGCACTCAGAGCCGCCTTGTGTTTCATGTAATCCAAAGCACTGGAGGTGATGATCTGCGTGTTTTTACCGGTCGAAATGTAGCCATAGGAGGCTGTTACTCTACGCAAAAAACCCTTGGCGGTATAACCACCCGAAATCTCAAGTCCATAGGTGCCGAGGGTGTTCTCCTGCTCAGAGTGCCACTTGCCCAACTCTTCGCGCCATACCCAGTCGATGATGTGCTTGCCGTCACGCCAATAGGTCAGCAGTGAGGCGTTCCAGCGTCCCTTGATATAATCGGCCGCAAAGCGATAGGTAATAGCACGTTCTGGCACAAGATCAAGGTTGTTGAGTTGAGCAGGTGAGGTGTAATAAAGATCGGTGAAGGTCGGCAAACGCATCGACTGCGCCGCCCCGATTTCGAGGTGCAAACCTTGCATAGGTGTGTAGCCTCCCGCGACACTCCACAGTGCCGATGTGCCATAGGGCGTGGTACTGATACCGGCCGATGCCGCAACATCGAACTGCGCCCAACGTTTCACATGCCTCAACCAGAAGTTACCCACATGGCGCGATTGAGCTTTGGTATATTCACCGTGTGGCACAGACAATGGATCACCGAGGTTGGTGCTATAAATATGGTTATAAGTGTAGTCAGCGCCCAACGAAGTAGTGCCACCCATCCACAGCCAGTCGCCCCACACCTCCGCACCGACATTATCGGTGTTGTGGTGATTCATGGCTGTACCGCGAGTCCAGTCGTAACGGTCGAAATTCTTGCGGTAACTGACCGAACTATTGAGTGTCAATGCGCCAAATTGCTTGAGCCACCGCAAAGAGGTCAAGGCGGTCGAAGTCTGCTCATACTGATTGGGATTGTAGGCAGCATAGAAGCCATTTGAACCGAAAGCACGATTTTGATAACCGGCTTGCAGGTCGAAGAATCCCGCCTTATGGTCGTCGTAGGTCATCCGCAGGAAGGCATTGTAATTGGTGAAATCGGTGTTGTGGATATAGCCGTCGCTGCGGCGATAAGAGGCCGCACCGAACACCGATAATTTACCTTTTGTAACCGCCCCCGACAGGTTGCCATAGGCGTAACCATATTGGCCACCAATCGCTTCCAACCTCAAATAGGTAGGTTTCAGCGGCATGGTGCGGAAATTCACCGCTCCGGCATAGGCCCCCACACCCGTCACGCCGTCGATCAGTTCGATGCCCGACACACAATCGATGTCGATGGGCAGAGCGTGGGACTGATGACCTGTGCGAGCATCCGTAAAATTGATACCATTGAGTAGGACCATGGTCTGGTCGAACGAGCCTCCTCTGATCGCGATGTCTGCTTGAACACCCTTGCCTCCCCGCTCTCGAACATCGATGGAAGGGGACAGGCGCAGGGCGGACTCCAGAGTCTGGAGAGGTGCCGCGGCCCGATCTTTCCGATCGAAAAGCGTGGTTTGCGACATGGCACTGCGTGTAGGGGCAGCCTTGCTACCCGTGACCCCGACCACCTCGATATGCATCATTTTCGATACAAATAGAGTGTCGACAGTCGCTGCCTGTGCAGTGTGTGTCGCAAGCAAGAGGATGGACATCGAAACAGAGAGGACCCCGATTGTTACGCAGCGGTGAAGGCTCGCAAAGACCGAATAGCCCTTGCGGCTCCAACGCTTAAAGCACGGAATCTGCTTTGTTTGGATTTCTTTCATCTTGTTTGAATTTTGATTTGATTTGATTAAAAAAAGACGGTCAAAAGTGTGACTCCGGCTACAAAATCCCACTTCAGACCGTATAGTATAACTCATATAGGATCAATTAGATCGTCTCCTTTACTTCTACTTTAACTTCCGTTTCCGCCTCTTCTGTGTCCGGTGCAACTTCCGGTGCAAACAGCGCATCAACCTTTGCGATGACCTCTTCGAAATCGGGAGTCAGCGAAAATACGTGGCTCGGTTTGAGATACCACAGCGTTCGACCCTCTTTGAAATGTGCTTCGCCACCGCCCGTAATATTCAACATGACGGTCGCCTGCTTATCTATTTTTCCGGCAGCCACCGTTTTGATCAAGGAGGCAACCGCCACACCTGCCGCAGAGTAGATGTCGACACCTTCCAGCTCCCTGAACAACTCTTTCGCCTTGCGAGCCTGCGCATTGGTCGCCACCATCATCTCCCCATCGGTTGCTTTCAGCGCGTCGTAAAGACCACCGAAAATGCCATAAGGAGGACGGCGATTGGAGAGTACTTTGGCATCTATAATCTCCACGTCACGACGCGCCTTATCCTCCTCGTAATAGAGCATCTCACGCGAATCGACCCGCCACGCGTTGTACATTGGCACAAAAGGCGCATTTTGCGACACCATGAGTTTCATCATTTTTGTGCCATAGTGTCCGTCTTCGATCAGGCGCATATTAGCCTCCCATGCAGCAATAGCACCTGTTCCACTGCCCACAGCTTGGAAATAGTAGTCGGGGATGCGTCCGATCGTAGTGGCTGCCGACAACACGGTCGTGGCCATGCCATCACGGCGCGCGATATTCTTCGCACCACCCTCCGAATAGAACCGTCGGTTTTTCAGCGCAAGGTTGCTCAGATAGATGGCATCGAAATAATCGCCTCCTTTTTCACAGGCAATGAGCTTCACACAAGGATTCAGTGGCTGTTCAAACCACAGTGCATCGAGGTTATCAACCGGCACCGAGAGCAGCAGTTTGATGTTGTTGTCCGAACACACCTTGGCAAATGCACGTGCCGTGTTCCCGGCAGAAGCGACCACCATGATGCGTTTTTCATCCGCAGCAGCACGTCCACAAACGCTATATGCCTCGGTCTCCTTGAAGGAGCAGGTAGACATCGTGGCTCCGATCGCCGGATAATAACCATTGAAGGTGATGTAGAGATTCTCTAATCCCAAATGCTTTGCCAACCCCTTACTTTTGTAGGTAATCGGGGCGGAAGAGCCTTCCAACATCCGTTGCACGGGCATCCAGTCGCAGAATTTGTAGAGACCATAGTCATCGGACTTCACAGTCAGGGTTTTCTGTGCATATTTTGCACGAACAAGCGACGGCGATTTGCATTGATGGTCTTCCATCATCCAACCTTCGTCGGCAAATTCACGTCCCGTTGCGACACATTCGAGTGTGTAAGAGGTAGGTGTAAAATCTTCCATTTATTGTGTTTGAGTTATTAATCTTACTTATGACATCCGATTCTTGAAATCCTCGTAACCGAATTCTTTGATTATGTTGATTGCTCCATCCTTTTGAGCGATGGCTATTGCCGGATGAGCCACACCATTGAACATCGTGGTTTTCACCATGGTATAATGGATCATATCTTCAAATACGATGCGCTCTCCGACCTGCAATTCATGGTCAAAAGCCCAGTCACCGTAATAGTCTCCGGCCAGACAACTGTTACCCCCCATGCGCCACGCCTTATCCGCCATCCCCGCATCGCGTGCACCGAGAATAGCCGGTTTATAGGGCATTTCCAGACAGTCGGGCATGTGGCAGGCAAACGACACATTAAGCATGGCCGTATGTATGCCGCTATTCTCAACCAAATCTTCAACTGTCGAAACCAAATATCCTGTACGCCAAGTGAATGCACTCCCCGGTTCGAGAATCAAGCGCAAGTGGGGATGCCGTGCTTTGAACGCACGAAGCACCGCGATCAACTCATCACAATCGTAGTCGGCATGTGTCATCAGGTGTCCCCCACCCATATTCAGCCATTTTATCCGATCCAGATAGGCTCCGAAATGTGTCTCTACAGCCTCCAGGGCGAGTTGCAGATGCTTGGGGCGAGATTCGCACAGCACATGAAAATGTAATCCCTCAATGCCCTCAGGAAGAGTTTGCAGCGCATCGGCAGTTACCCCCAGACGAGAACCGGCAACACAGGGGTTATAGAGATCGGTCTCCACAGGAGAATATTGCGGATTGATACGCAGCCCGCACGATATGCCCCGTAAGAGCGCCATAGCCCCGAAACGCTCGAATTGAGCAATCGAATTAAAGGTAATGTGATCGCTACAACGCAGAATCTCCTCGATATTTTGATTCGTATAGACCGGCGCATAAGTGTGTGCCGGCCGGCCGTACTCCTCGAAGACCAAGCGGGCTTCGGCCGACGACGAGGCAGTGGCTCCATCAGAGTGCTGAGCCAGCAGGGGGAAGATACTCCACATAGCACACGCCTTGAGTGCTACGATGATTTCAACACCCGACTGTCTCCGCACATAATCTATCTTCGCCATATTTTGCGCGAGCAACTGCTCGTCGAGCACATAACAGGGAGAAGGTAACTTCTGAAAATCAATCATGGACTGTTATTTCTGAAAATTCATGCAAATGTAGCAAAAACCAATGAGGTAGCCTATTTTGAGCGGTTGTTTTTCCGCTAAATTACGTATTTGTACTAATTTATCCTGACAGCAACCGCAATAGTCCCAAAAAAAGAGTGCCGAAACACTCTTTTTTGATGATTAATGAGACCGATGTGGCTTTGCAACCGCCGAACAAACTCGATGATCGAACGTTTTGACAAATTCAAACAGCTTCTTAGAACTACGCGACCAATCAGACTTCAATATCAATATCGAATTTCTCGACCCACGGCAAGCCTTGCTTGGCCAACTCTGCCAAGAACGGATCGGGATCGAACTCCTCGACATTATAGACTCCCTGACCTCGCCACAGCCCCTTGGCAAACATGATAGCTCCCAGTGCCGCGGGAACACCCGTAGTGAAGCTGACAGCCTGCGTACCGGTCTCCTTGAAGGCCTTTTCGTGGTCACAGTTGTTGTAGATGTAGTAAGTACGCTTCTTGCCGTCCTTAATTCCCTCAATACGACAGCCGATAGAGGTCTGCCCATGGTAATTTGCACCCAGCGACTTGGGATCGGGAAGTACCGCTTTAAGAAATTGAATCGGGACAATCTCGACACCGTTGTAGATGATCGGATCAATTCGTGCCATGCCGATGTTCTGGATCACTCGCAGATGGGTCAGATACTCCTGTCCGAAGGTCATCCAAAAACGAGCCCGTCGGATGGTAGGATAGTTCTTCACCAGCGATTCCAACTCCTCATGGTAGATCACATACGACTCACGCTCACCGATTTCAGGATAGGTCAACGGCCGATGAATCTCGTGTGGCTCTGTGACAATCCACTTGCCATCCTCATAGTAACGGCCTTTTTGAGTCACCTCGCGGATGTTGATTTCAGGATTGAAATTTGTGGCGAAAGCCATGCCGTGATTGCCGGCGTTGCAATCCACAATATCAAGGTGGTGAATCTCATCGAAATGATGCTTGGCTGCGTAAGCTGTGAAAATGGCCGTCACTCCCGGATCGAAACCACAGCCTAAAATCGCTGTCAGCCCCTTGGCCTTGAAACGATCCTGATAAGCCCACTGCCACGAATATTCAAAATGCGCCTCGTCTTTAGGCTCGTAATTAGCCGTATCGAGGTAGTTCACACCACACTCCAAACATGCATCCATGATAGTCAGATCTTGATAAGGCAACGCGACGTTAACCACGATGTCGGGTTGGAATGCACGGAAGAGTTTGCACAACTCCGGCACACAGTCGGCATCGACCTGCGCGGTCTTCACCCGGCCCACACCGATGGCTGCCGCCACGGCATCACACTTCGATTTTGTACGACTGGCCAGCATTACATCCGTAAAAATAGGGTTTGCTGCAATTTTTTGCGTAACCACCGTTCCTACGCCTCCCGCACCGATAATTAGGACTTTACACATAATTATTTGTTATAATATTAAGTTGTTTTAATTTTTATCTGACAAAAATACCGTTTTATTTTGGTAAAACAAAAATAATCTATACATTTGCACCACCAAAACGGGAAACATCCGTAGATGGTGATAGTGTTGAATCCGTAGCTCAGCTGGTAGAGCACAACACTTTTAATGTTGGGGTCCCGGGTTCGAGCCCCGGCGGG
>JAVXCD010000031.1:0-13764 GCA_036659655.1 Alistipes sp. | reverse complement strand
AAGTTATTTGAGAGGTATTTTTGTTCCTGTTTTTGTTCTGTAAATCCGATTTTAGCGAGCTAAATGAGGATTTATAGAACAAAAACTGGGGCGAAAAGAGCCGAAAAGAACAAGATTAATAAATTTAAAACAGTTTCTTATTCCCGCTTCTCTGCGATGATCGAACTTGTCGGTTATCGAAGTTTCAACCGGAGGGTTGCAGGCAGAGGGGTGGTGGTATCGCGCTGCCATACCATGGCAAAATCTTTGGTCGAATCGCCTGAGCCAAAGTCGAAATTATCCTCAGAGAAGAAGGTCACGGGAAGGTGACCCCCGAAGCCGAATTTGCCGTAGAATCCGTAGAGCCACTCTTCGCTTGGAATGAGCAGGGCGGCATCATCTCCGCGAGCAACAATCTGTGTCATTGCTTTTTGCATCAGCTCTGCTGCAAGTCCCTGCTTGCGGAATTTGGTGGCTGTGGCCACTCCGTAGATGTAGGTTGTACGTCCTAATTCACTCTCAAACGACAGTAGATGAAGCATGGCGGCGATTTCCCCGTCGCGCTCAATGGTGAGCATATTGCGGCGGTTGTAGTGGCGCAGGAGAAACAGATCTGTGAAGTCGTCATCATCACCGAAACACTCCTGCCACAGTGTTTTGCAGGCTATTTCGTCGGGGTGCAGGTGGATGGCGGTGAATTTATGTTGAATCAATGCGGGGTGATAGGAGAGTTTCGAGCGGCGCAGTCCCTCGATACCCAAATCCTCCTCGCGGTTGATCATGGTGAATTGTGCGGGCAGGTGCTCGGCGAAGCATTTGTTGATGATGGTGAAGGCTCCGTCATAGGTGGTGTCCGCTTTTTCGACATGGATGTCGAAGGTTGTGCGGTTGATGGCCGAGCCATAGGTGAATGCCACCAGACGGTCGCCCACATAGATGCATCCGCCACGCAAACCAAGGGCTTCGAAATGTTCGAAAGCCCGTCGCATGGCGCGTTGTTCGGCCGAAAGTTCCGAGGTGTGTTCCGTGTGCTCCTGCCGCCACAGCGCCTCTAACCGCATACATTCGTCGAAGTGTGTGCGGGTGAGCTCCTCGTAGCGATAGTCGTGGGTGGTCTCGAAACGATTGATATGGTTGCGCTTAGATTGATATTTACGTCCCGGCAACGTGCTGAGGTCGATGGTGTGGTAGAGGTAATCTTCCATATCCCGATCCGAGGCAAAGGCGAAGCAACCGAGGTGCATGGAGCGGATCATGCGGCGGCCTTCGTCCGTGAGTCCGATCATGCGCAGGCGTTGTCCGTTGGCATGAGCATCCTCGCAGAGGGCGGGGATGATGGCGCCACAGTCGCCCGTGCCCATGGGTTGCATATAGCCGATCTTCTCACCGCCACTGATGTGAAAGCGGATCACCAGAAAGCCACCAATCTCTGCCCATGCACTGTGGTACATAAATTCCCAGCAGAACATGTTGGCAAAGGCCAGATCACAGTTATAGATCTCGCCGGGGAGGGTATATTGTTCGATGAGCTGTTTGTCGGAGAGGCGTATGGGGTGAAATTCAATCATTTGGGGCTCTGTAAATATATTCTTTGCGCTCTATGTGCGTATAATATTGCTGAATTAACCCCTTGAGGTTGCCGATCAACTTGTCGGTTGTTTCGTCGGTTGCGGCTCCTTCACGCGAGGTAATGTGCGCTTGAGTTTCATCGAAGACAATCAGACTTTTGTCGGTCATGGCACGAAATCCGTTCTCGTAGCTAACCGCCCATTTGGGCCGGGAAGGCTCGTTGAACAGATCGCGTCCGAAGGCGAAGTAAGGTTCGGTATTGCCTAACAGCCCCAGTAGGGTGGGCATGAGGTCGATTTGCTGAGTGACCTCTGTGATCTCGCCTCGCAGACTTCCGTCGGGGGTGTAGGCAAAGCCGATGATGTGGGTGTTGCCCGGATAGGTGCGTGTGGTCTCGGCGAATTTCTCCGAGGAGACATGATCGGCGACGAAGACAAACAACGTGCGGCGAAACCACGCCTCGTTGCAGTATCGTTCGAAGAACAGACGGAAGGCCTGATCATCGTAGGCTACGCTCTTGTGGATCTTGGTGTAGCCGTCGGGCAGCGTCTCGTTGTATTTGTCGGGCACAATAAAGGGGTGGTGTGCCGAGAGGGAGAAGAGTGTGGCAAAGAACGGCTGAGGCATCTGTGTGAACTCCTCGCCTGCAAATTGCAGAAACGGCTCATCCCAGATTCCCCAGTAGTTGTCGAAATCGTTGGTGCCGTGGCGTGCCTCGTAATCCTCTTTGCCGATCAGTCGATCTACACCTGCCGAGCGGGCGTAGGCACCGAAGCCCATGGATCCTCGTTCTGAACCGCACAGAAAGGCCGTAGCATAGCCCTTCCCTGCCAGAATGGCCGGCAGTTGACGGCTGCGACCCAAGGCTTGAGGCAGCAACACGAACGGCTGCTTGAACGAAGGAATGCTGCCCAGCACCGAGGGCATGGCTTGGATGGAGCGTGTGCCGTTGGCATACATCTGGCGGAAGCAGAGCCCATTGCGCATGAGTGAGTCGAGAAAAGGCGTGAATCCTTTTGTCGGTTTATCGGCATAGATTTCGGGCATCAGGTAGGCCGAATGTTCGGCCGACATGCTCTCCATGATGAAGATGACAAGGTTGTGTCCGGCGAGTGATACCGCCACCGAATCTGCCGGCAGGTGGTCGGGGGTGAAGTGAGAGGGTAACTCTTCGGGGGAGAAATATTTTTTGTACTTCACACCGCTCGAACCGATCGTTCGCAGGATGCAGAAAGGATTGCTTAGGATCATGTTGGCCTTTCCGCTGTCGGGGGTGTAGAGTGTGGCGTTCGAAAGGGTGATCGGACGGGTCATGCGGGTCATGCCGCCGCGCATGCCGGCGATGCAGAGCAGTGCCCCGGCGACAAAAATCGCCGAATTGACCGTGTAGTAAGCCCAACCCCGGTGTAAAAGGCTTTTGACCTTCACTTTGCGGCCATAGCCCCACACCAAAAGTGCGATCAGAACCGCACCGAAGAGTACCAAATACCAGTTTTCGGCGGTGAATTTGCCTACTAATTGCAGCGAATTGGAGTTGTCGGCGAAGAATATTTCGTCGGCAGAGAAACGTTTTTGTGCGTAGCGGAAGTAGACACAGTCTGCCAGATTGACCACGACAAGGAGCAGTGTATTTACCGTCACATAATAACCGAAAAGCATCTTGCCGTACCATTTCCGTTCCCGAATGGGAAAGGGTAGTAGCGACAGCAGCACAAACAGTCCGTTGGCATAGACCAGCGAGGCGGTGTTGAAGAGCATCGCTCCGCGCAGCAACACGCTTGTTTCATGCCATGAGAGAGCCCCTAACTGCTCGATATTATAGAGGTAAAAGACGACCTGACAGAGCAGCAGCACGGCATATAGCACAGCCAAACGCCGTACGAGCAATCCTATGTGACTACAACACAATCGTTTCATTTGCATTATCAGCAGGCTTTGAGAGACATATCGAGCGATTTGATTTGATGGGTCAGTGCTCCGACAGAGATGAAATCTACACCGCACTCCGCATAATCGCGCATCGTATCGAGGGTGATGCCACCGCTCGACTCGGTTTCACAACGCCCCGCCACCTTGCGGACGGCTTCGCGCGTGAGGGCGGGTGAGAAGTTGTCGAACATGATGCGATCGACACCTCCTGCGGCAAATACCTCGTCGATGTCCTCCAGTGAGCGCACCTCGCATTCGATCGGAATCGCTTTGCCTTTGGCTTTGAGGTACTCCTTGGCTCCCGTGATGGCCGGGCGAATGCCACCGGCGAAATCTATGTGGTTGTCTTTGAGTAGGATCATGTCGAAAAGTCCCATGCGGTGATTCTCGCCACCGCCAATCTTCACCGCCATCTTATCCAGCACACGCATGCCCGGTGTGGTTTTGCGGGTGTCGAGCACACGAGTATGCAACCCCTTCAGCCGATCTACGTAGACCGCGGTCTGGGTCGCCACGCCACTCATGCGTTGCATGATGTTGAGCAGAATGCGCTCGGCCTGCAACAACGATTGCAGCCGTCCGGAGACGTAGAACGCCACGTCGCCCATCTTCACGCGATCCCCATCGTGGAGCAGTTGCTCAAATTTCATCACGGGATCGAGTCGGTGCAGAACGAGTTGTGCAATTTCGATACCGGCGATTACCCCCTCCTGCTTACAGAGCAGGCGCATACGTCCTTGTTCTGCGGCGGGAATGCAGCAGAGCGAGGTGTGATCTCCGTCGCCCAGATCCTCTTTGATGCAGAGTTCGATCAGGGAGTCGACAAATGGTTGGTATTCGGTTTTCATGTGGGATTCTAATAAGTTATCTCTGTACCGATGTAGGTGACACGGTAACCCATGCAGGTGAACGAGATGTTCAGATGGGTGTTGTTTACATCACCCGAAAGGTTGGTGATCAGGTAACGATCCATCGGAACATTGTCGTGCCAAGGGATGATATTGTCGCCCAATAGTGAGACAATGGTGCTGGTGGCACGGTAGGTGATGCCGGGAACAATCATATTGAGACGGGGCATTTGTGGCACGAACCGGGTTGCGTTCATATACAATGTCAAGGTGTTGTTGTTCTCTTCGGCAAGGCTGAAGAAGATGTTGGTGTCCGTGTAGGGTTCGCCGCCTGCTAACGGGATGACCGTCAGGGTGCCGTGGTAGCCTATTTCGTCGTAGTAAGTTTCGCCCTCTTCCTTGTCGCAGGCGGTGAGGGTTAATGTAACGAGGAATAACAGAAATAATTTCTTCATAAGTTTGATTGTTAGATGTTTACATTTAATGTGATTCCAAATATGCGGGGTCGTCCCCGTTGTACAAATGAGTTACCGATCGACACAAAGTGGAAGGTGTCGTAGGCTGTGTTGCCGAGATTGCGTCCCCAGAGATCGACCGAATAGTTCTTGTGTTCAAAACGTATGGAAGCCTCCGTTAGTGTGTAAAACGGTTGAGTAAGTGAATTTTCCTCGTTCCAATAGATCTTGCCGATGCCCGAAATACCTGCCCGTAGGACAATGTGATTGAGCCACGTTAGGTGGATGGGGATGGTGTATTCGAGGGTTGCCGAGGCTGTATTCTGCGGTGCATAGGGGATGTAGTTGCCTTTGAAGTCGGTTTTGCCGTTGTTGTATTTCACAAATTTGGCGTTGGTATAGCCGTAGGTGAGGCTGAAATCTAAATTTTTGACGGGCGAGGCCTGCAACGACAACTCTCCGCCGAAACTGCGTGTCTGGCCGGCATTGGTCATCATGCGTCCCGTGGTTGTGCCGTCGGGAAAGACCGTGAGCTGCTGGTTGCGGCAATCAATGTAGAACAACGCGAGGTCGGCGTGCAGTGTGCCTGTGGCGTTCGAAAGCCGACTGCCTATTTCGTAGTTCCAACTCTGTTCTGGTTTGTAGGTGACAATATCCTTGATATTGTATTGTTTGCCCACGGCGAAATAATCCTTCATGATTTGCTGTTGCAGCACGTCGGAGAACATCTGTGTGTTGAATCCACCCGCTTTGTAACCCTTCGATATGGAGGCGTAGAGCGTGTTGCCGCCACGAAAACGGTATAGTACGGCGACTTTGGGCAGCACCTCGACAAAGGAGTGGGTCAACGCGCTGTTGTTGTCGATGTGGATGTCCTTGTAAACATCTGACACCAGCGAGCCGTCCGCCTGTTTCTTGTAGCGGGTACAGCCTGTGTCGGTGGCGTTGTGGTAGTTGAGTCGCGCATATTCGTAGTCGAGCCGGATGCCGGCCGTGAACCGCCAGCCACCCACCGTGTAGTTCGACTCGTGGTAGAGGGCTGCGCCGACACTCGGATTCCGAAAACGGCTCTCCAGCACAAATTGATCCGAATCCCAGCGGGTGATGTAGTCGGGGTTGACTCCGTTTACATGTTTCAAAATGAGGTCGTTGATGCCGTCCTGTTTGAAGGTGACGGGCGCATTCATCGTCCCATGTCTATAAAATCCGAAGGCACCGAACAGCCATTGATAGGCACTCTGTGTGTGGGATTTGAAGACCAGATCTTCGGTGAGGGTGTGTTCTTTGCGTGCCTGCTTGAGGGTGAAGTAGGAGGCAGGTAGAAAATCCTGATCGAGGATCATCTCGTCGTCGGAATATTGATAGCCTGTGATGCTCGACACCGAAAACTTGGCAGCCTCGTAGCGGATGGTCAGGCCGTTGCTGACGGTTGTGCGGCGATAGGAGCAGGTGTCGTTGTAGTTGATCTCGCCTGTTTCGACGAAGGCGTAGGGGTAGCCGCCTTGCTTGAGCGACGAGAACGAGAGGGTGTTGTCGATGCGCAATCCGCTGCGACCGCGCCATTGGGTTTTGATGTGGCCGCCGCCAAAATTCTCCCAATCGCATTTCTTGCCCGTGGCGAGGTTGTCGAAGAATCCGTCGGTGCGGGTGTAGTGTCCCGCCACGGCCACGCCGAAGTTGGGACGCACCTTGTAATAAGACGAGGCGCGGAACTTCAGGGTGTTGCCGCTGCCGTACTCCACACCGAGCCGTACACCTTCGTAGGTGAGTGGCGAAAGGGTGTAGACGTTGATCACACCGCCCATGGTGTTGCGTCCGTAGAGGGTGCTCTGCGGGCCGCGCAGCACCTCGATATGTTCGATGTCTACCAGATCGAAGTCGTAGTTGTCTTTGTTAAATATAGGTACATTGTCGACATTCAACCCCATGACGGGCTGGTCGATGCGTGCACCAAGTCCCCGCACATAGATCGACGAGGTCATGCGTGAACCGTAGTCGGGAATGTAGAAGTTAGGAACCAGTTTCGAAATATCTTTCAGGGCGTTGATGTGTTGATGGGCAATGCTCTGACTGCCGATGATTGAGGCGGTGATGGGTTGATTGCGTAGCACAAGGCCCTGTTTGATGGCGGTCACCTGCACCTTGTCAACCATAATTATGGTGTCGAATTGCACGGGTGTGCCGTCGTTGGTTGCGACCGGATGTGCTGATAGTGATTGCGCACCCCACAGCAGGAGCAGGAGAAAAAGCAGCAGAGCGGGTTGCGGTTGAGTTCGTTTCATGCCACAAAGAAACACATTTATTTTGATGCGTGCAATCCTCATTTATGAGGGTGTGCGTCGGAAATTAGTTGGAGATACCCGTTTTTCATGGCGTAGATGGTGAGTCCGGCCACCGATCGGATGCCGAGTTTCTCGATGATGTTTTTGCGATGCGAGATGACCGTGGTGGTGCTGATGTGCAGGCGAGAGGCGATCTCTTTGTTGATGCAACCTTCAGCCAGCAGTCGCAATACTTCGGTTTCGCGCGTGGTGAGTGTGGATAGAGGTTTTGTCGGATGGGGTGTTCCCTCACCGACGGGATGTCCGTGGCGATGCACGTTTTCGTGCAGTTTCAGGATGTCATGCACCAACGCCTCCTCGCTTTGATCGACATGCAGGGTTGGTAGCGAACTGCCCGTGGAGGGCTGTTGCGCATCGGTCATGAGGATGGTTTTCTGTGGGCAGTCCGCGAAAAAGGCAGGTTGTGCCACAAAAAGTGTGTGGGCGGTGAAGTAGTGGGAGAAGCGTGCGGGGTCGGCATCTGTCAGATCCTCGAACGAAGTGAAAACCTCCACTGTGGCCATGGGGATGATCTTTTCGAGGATCGACTTGAGTCCCAACCCCATGAGAATATTGGGCGTTATGACGGCTATTTCAGGGTGAAAATTCATCTATTCGTGGTGATAAGGTTCGTTGTGGAGGATGGTGAAGGCGCGGTAGATCTGTTCGGCAAAGATGGCTCGGACGATCTGGTGCGAAAAGGTCATCTTCGAGAGGGCGAGCTTGGCATCGGCACGTTTGTAGACATCCTCTGAAAATCCGTAGGGACCGCCGATTACCATCACCAGCCGCTTCGTGCCACTGTTGAGGCGTTTTTGCAACCAGAAAGCGAAGTCCAGTGAACGGTATTGATCGCCATTTTCGTCTAATAGCACAACATAATCTCCATCGGAGAACTGTTTTAATAGGGCCTCGCCTTCGGCTGTGCGCTGCTGTTTGATCGAGATGTTTTTGGTATTACGCACGTCGGGAAGAGCGGTCATGGCGAATTTGCAATAGAAATTCACCCGCTTGGCGTACATTTCCACCAGCGACTCCACCTCTTTCGAGTCGGTTTTTCCTATAACGATCAGTTCAATATTCACCGATGGATGACAATTAGGTTTAAAAACAGCTTTTTACTCTTTGCCTGTCAATGTGTCGCTGTTCCACTCACCGTCGGCATCGACATAAAACACGGGTCGCGACTTTTCGACGGACTTAAGCCACTGATAGGCCTTGTACATATTGTAGCCGTTGCCTGAGTTGCCGCCCAGCGCGAAGCCGATGACACAGGTGTAGTTACGTGAGCGAAAATACATGCCCTTCACGCGCTCCAAGTATTCGGCACGCAGTGCCGGGTCGTTCGACGGTGTGCCGCCCACTGCCCGGTTGTCCCGTTGTTCGGGGGCGTTGATATTGGCGCGGTCGATGACGTAAAGCCCCAATTCGTCACACAGGTCGTAGAACCAGTAGGGTTGCGGGTAGTCGGGACGCAGGGTGTTTTTGCCCTTCAACTTCAGAGCCTTCAACTCCGTGAGGGTCGTCTTGCGGTCGGCGGCGGCATTGTAGACTACTTCCGAAAGGGTGAGTTGCTTGCCCAGCCGCATGAGTTTGCCGTCGATGAGTTCGGTCTTGCCGAAGCCGACTTGAAGGGGGATATATTCTTTGTAGGCTCCGTCGCGCCGAGTGAAGAGCATCACCTTGTAGAGGGGGGCTTTGCCGGCCTCCCATTTGTTCTCGTAGGTGTGATAGATGTAGGGATGCAGGTGTACGGTGTCGACCGATCGTCCCGGAATGACCACATCTACAATATTGAAGTCGAGGAGTTTGCCTTGTGGAGAGTAGATGTCGTAGCCCACGGTCACGGTCTCCTCGAAGTTGAAGGAGTTTTGTGCAAGGAAGTCGATCTTGAGTATGCCGAATTTGCGGGTCGAGTCGGGCACCAGTTCAATGGTAAAATCCCCGATGCTGCGTTTGTTTTGGCAGTAGAGATAGCTGTTGGTGAAGGCCGGTGTGCGGCTCAGAGAGATGCCCTGTGAGAGTTGAGGAACGGTGCTTTTCCGCAGATCGAGCATGAGGGCATTTTTGCCGTTTTTGATGTAGGGAGAGATGAAGAAATCAGCCGGTGTGGCGGGATCCTCCACCCTTGCAACCTCCTTGTCGTTGATGAGCAGGGTGTAGGCCGTTCCCACATTTTCCAGATGCAGGTAGGTGTTTCCGTCGGTCCAAGCATAGGGAATGTTGACCACCTCGCCCACACTGGTCACCTCGCCCTGAGTGAGAAAGGGGGCTGGCTTGAAGTCTTGATAGAAGGGTGTGCCGACACGGTTGTGCGACAGGGCATCGTGACGGGTATCGTAGGGGGTGACTTCGGTGCGGAAGACGCGACCGGCCTCCTGTGCCGCCAAGGGGGAGGCGCAGCAGAGAATGGCTAACAGAAATATCGTTTGTCTCATAACGTATACATTGCATTTTATCGTTGGACAAAGGTACTTTTTTTTTGCCAAATCACAAATTAATACCTACCTTTGTAGTTCGAAAAAACACAAGAAAATACAGCTAAAATTTAGAATATGAAAATGGTTAGAATCGCTGAATTACTCAAGTCTACGGCTACCGATGTGGATGTCGTGGTGAAGGGTTGGGTGCGTACAAAACGCGGGAACAAAAATGTCGCTTTCATTGCGGTGAACGACGGTTCTTGTGTTTCGAATATTCAGGTGGTGGTCGATCTGTCGGTCATCAGCGAGGAGCAACTTAAGCCTGTCACTACGGGTGCCTGCATCCGTGTCGACGGCAAATTGGTGGCATCTATGGGTGCCGGCCAAGGCGTAGAGGTGCAGGCGACGAAACTCGAAATATATGGTGCGGCCGACCCCGACACCTACCCGTTGCAGAAGAAGGGGCACTCACTGGAGTTTTTGCGTGAGATAGCCTACCTGCGTCCGCGCACCAACACCTTCGGGGCGGTGTTGCGCATCCGTCATGCCATGGCCTACGCCATCCATAAATATTTCAACGACAAGAATTTCTACTATTTCCACACCCCGCTCATCACCGCATCGGACTGCGAGGGCGCAGGTGCGATGTTCAACGTCACCACGCTTGATCTGAATAATGTTCCCAAGACCGAGGAGGGCAAGGTGGACTATGCGCAGGACTTTTTTGGCAAGTCGTGCAACCTGACTGTGTCGGGACAGTTGGAGGGTGAATTGGGTGCGCTGTCGCTGGGGCAGATCTACACCTTCGGGCCGACGTTCCGTGCCGAAAATTCGAATACGGCACGTCATGCGTCGGAGTTTTGGATGATTGAGCCGGAGGCTGCGTTCTACGAGTTGGAGGACAACATGGAGTTGGCCGAGGAGTTCATCAAATACTTGGTCAACTACGCTCTCGACTACTGCGGCGAGGATCTGGAATTTCTGAACAAGATGTGGGATCCGGAGTTGATCGAACGGCTGAAATTTGTGGTTGCCAACGACTTCAAACGTCTCGATTACACCGAGGGTGTGGAGATACTGAAGGCTTCGGGACATAAATTTGAGTTCCCCTGTGACTGGGGGTGCGACTTGCAGAGTGAGCACGAACGTTATCTGGTGGAGCAGCATTTCAAGCGCCCCGTGATCCTAATCAACTACCCCAAAGAGATCAAGGCTTTCTATATGAAACAGAACGACGACGGCAAAACGGTACGCGCAATGGACGTGTTATTCCCAAAAATAGGCGAGATTATCGGTGGATCGGAGCGCGAGGCTGATTATGGCAAACTTCGTGCACGGGTGCTGGAACTCGGTATGAATGAGAAGGACATCTGGTGGTACCTCGACACCCGTCGCTGGGGCTCGGCTCCGCATTCGGGATTTGGTTTGGGATTTGATCGCCTGCTGATGTTTGTCACGGGCATGAGTAACATCCGTGATGTACAACCCTTCCCGCGCACACCGAAGAATGCCGAGTTCTAACCACTCGTCCCAAATAAATACAAAGAAGAGACCAATTTCTAATTACAGACAAACTTAGAAACTGTTTGAATTTGTTACCGAAGTTATTTTAGAGCTGTTTTTGTTTCTGTGTTCTGTAAAATCCGATTTTAGCGAGTTAAGAGAGGATTTATAGAGCGAAAATAGGGGCGAAAAGAGCCGAAAAGAACGGGATTAATAAATTTTTAAGCAGCTTCTTAATTACTAATTGGAGGTGAATTATGGCTATTAATCAGAAACAAGTACTTTCGCTTCAACAGAAACTCTCTCCGCAGCAGATTCAGATGATCAAACTGTTGGAGTTGCCGACCCTGCAACTTGAACAGCGTGTCAAACAGGAGATAGAGGAAAATATTGTACTCGAAGAGGCCGAACGCGATCCGGAGGACGAGGAGAAGCCACAGCAGATCTCGGTCGACGACTATCTGCGTGAGGACGATACGCCCTCTTATAAGAGCCATATCAACAACTATTCAAAAGACGACAAAGAGCGACCCGTCTACATTTCGGGCGGACGTTCGTTGCCGGAGTATCTGATTGAGCAACTGGGTTATCACGATCTTACGGAGCGGGAGATGCACTTGGCTACCTTCCTGATCGGCAGCATTGATGACGACGGCTACCTGCGTCGTGATTTGGAGTCCATCTCCGATGACATTGCTTTTACCTTGGGGCTGGAGGTGTTGCCGGAGGAGCTGGAACGTCTGCTGAAAATCATCCAAGAGCTGGAGCCTGTGGGCATCGGCTCGCGCAACTTGCAGGAATGCCTGCTGTTGCAAATTAATCGGGAGCCACTCACCACCCGCGCACAGCGACTGGCACGCAAGATACTAACCTCCTATTTCGAGGAGTTTATCAAGAAGCATTACGACAAATTGATGGCGCGCTTACAGGTGTCGACGGATGATTTCCGGGAGGCTGTGGATGAGATTAAACGCCTGTCCCCCAAGCCGGGCAACCTCTATGTGGAGGGCGGCGCGGATACGACACCCTATGTGATTCCTGATTTTATACTCGATTATAGCGACGGTCATTTTGATCTTGCGCTCAACTCTTACAACATCCCGGAGGTGAAGATCAACCGTCGGTATGTGGAGATGATCCGCGAAATGGTCTCTGCCAACGGCACGGTCAACGAGAAAGATAAGGAGGCTTTGCAGTTTGTGAAGAGCAAGATCGACTCGGCCAAGTGGTTCATCTCGGCCATCAAGCAGCGACACGACACCTTGATGCGCACGATGCAGGAGATTCTCTCCTACCAGAACGAATATTTTAAGGAGGGCGATAAGAGTCGTCTGCGTCCGATGATTCTCAAGGATATAGCCGATCGTACGGGGCTCGACGTGTCGACCATCTCGCGCGTGGTGAACAGCAAGTATGTGCAGACGCAATTTGGCATCATCCTGCTCAAATCACTCTTCTCGGAGGCGATGCAGACCGACAGCGGCGAGGAGGTGTCGAGTTATGAGATCAAGAACATCCTGCAAGAGTGTATCAAGGAGGAGGACAAACATCGTCCGCTGACCGATGAAACGCTGATGGATATTCTCAAGATCAAAGGGTATCGCATTGCACGCCGCACGGTGGCGAAGTATCGGGAGATGCTTAATATTTCCGTTGCACGTCTGCGCAAACAGATATAAGACGTTGTTTTAATTTCATTCGGTAATTTTGTTGATCCTGCAAAACAGCCTCTCAGAACGGCAGCGAAGGATCAGGTCTTGCCCGGCGTGCCCCTTCAGCCTTGGGAAAAAACGGCGCAAGACGGAAGTGGCCGGGTAGAAAAGGTGCTATTTTTTTGACAACTGTTTTTTTTGACTCAAATTTGAATTGATAATAATGTCCCAAATTACGTATACCAAACTTTCTCACGGCGTTTCGTGGATTCTCCATCCGTTTATATTGCCGCTCTACATGATGTTGGTGCTGTTGTTTCACACGGCATTCGCCTACTATCCTGCCAATGTGAAGATCTATTTGGCGTGGGTGGTGATGCTCTACGCACTCATTATCCCCCTGTTGGCATTGGGGGTGCTACATTCTCTGGGGCGCATTTCCGATTATCGGATTGATATTCCAAAGGAGCGAATGTTGCCGCTGTTGATCGGTGTGGTCTGTTATCTGCTTTGCGCCATCACCATTGCCAAGATTCCTTCGGCGATCTTCTTGCGGAAATTTATGCTTGCGGCGGCATGCTGCGAACTTATGTGCTTGATTGTCAATCATTACTGGAAGATTAGCCTGCACCTCACGGCGATTGGTGCTGTTGTGGCGTTGTTTGTGGTGATGAACATTGCGGGGGGGCAACTGTTGTGGCCGTTGATGATTGCCGTGCTGTGTGCCGGCCTGTTGGCCTCAGCCAGACTTTATCTCGGTTGTCACAATGGAACGCAGGTCTTCGCCGGTTTCTTTGGCGGTTTTATCGTCGCCATACTGGCCGTGCTGTTCTTGTGACCGAGGCGTAAACAAGGGCTCAAGCGGGAAGTCTTGTCGCACACGATCCTCGAGCCTGTCGAGAGGTCGCAAAGGTTATTTGAAAATACACGATCCTCGAGCTTGTCGAGAGGTCGCAAAGACAACACGCACAAAACACAATTCCCGATCCTCGAGCTTGTCGAGAGGTCGCAAGGTCACTTGAAAACACAATTCCCGATCCTCGAGCCTGTCGAGAGGTCGCAAAGGCAACACATCAAGTGACCTT